>JAUNMN010000068.1 GCA_030531795.1 Neisseria sp. | reverse complement strand
CGCTGCTGAACCAGAAGCCAAAGCAGCCGTTGCCGCAACAACCGCAGCCGCAACTGATTTGGTTTTGCCATGCGCCTTGGTCAATTCAGACGCTGCAACCCAGCTTTGGGTTGCATGATTAAATACAACACGAAATACTTTATTCATTACTTTGATTCCTTGAAATTAAAAATCAGCAAGTGCAACTTGCATTTTTGAAACTACCCAGCTTTCCCCGTTTTGTGCTCGGCTCTGAATTGCTCAACTCTCATCGATTCATTCTTCATCGATAACAAAATGCGCTTGGGTTCGTCTGTCAAACCTATGGGATTCTACTCACTTCGCCCAAACTTATCTGCGAACAATTATGATTTTTACATTATTAAACATTTTCCCGCCCGCTTTAGTTGCTTTCTTACAACACACCAGCAACAAAACCAGCCCAAAAACATTTAATTTGTCTTTACCGCACACCACAACAATCCAAACAAGCAATCGCCATGCCAGTTTTTCAAAACAAACCTTTTATTTACATTTTAATAAACCATCTCAATAATTCATAACGCTTTCTTAACGATTTTTAACCTTAATTACCCTTTATAAACAATCACATAGGGGGGGGGTAGCGACTTTCGGCAAACCTTGCCGCTTTTTGTCATTTTTTGTCGCCTTGATTGCTTTATTTAATCCGCAACTCGCTTCAACACGAAAAAACGGCATTCATGCCGTCTGCAGTTTGACAAGCGTTTTATGACACAATAATAAAATCATCGCCCCCGAAACGCAGACGGCATCACGCCGCAAGTAAACACAAAACGCGCAAAATGTGTGTGGAATTACATTGCCCGCAAGCGATTAAATTTTTCATTTACGCGAATGATGTTTGTGTTGTACAATCTTTTGCACAATTAAAGGAGGTGTTTTATGCAAGCGATTTCTTATTCTGAAGCGCGTCAAAATTTGGCGAATACGCTCAATGATGTGGTGGACAATCAAGAAGCCATGTTGATTACGCGCACGAAAGGCGAAAATTGTGTGCTGATGTCTTATGCGCAATATCGCTCGCTGGAAGAAACGGCGTATTTGCTGCGCAGCCCTGCGAACGCGGAACGTTTGACCCGAAGCATTGCGGCTTTGCGAAATGCAGACGGCACAGAACGTGAGTTACTGGAATGAAGCTGATTTTTTCTGATGACGCGTGGCAAGATTATTTGTTTTGGCAACAAAATGATAAAGCCATGCTCAAGCGTGTGAATGCGTTGATTAAGGATATTCAGCGCAACCCTTTTGACGGCATCGGCAAACCCGAACCGCTCAAGTTTCATTTGGCTGGCTTTTGGTCGCGCCGCATCAGCGATGAACATCGTTTGATTTATGCGTTTGAAAACGATGCGATTTTGATTGCGCAATGCCGTTATCATTATGAACGTTAATCATCGGTTTGATTAAAAAATGCCGTCTGCGATTAAGTTGCAGACGGCATTTGTTTGGCTGGCGTTAGAAAACGCTTGGCTTGCAAGTTACAAATTTGAATTTACAAATCGCGCAGTTCGCGGCGCAGGATTTTGCCCACGTTTGACTTGGGCAATTCGTTGCGGAACTCGATTTGACGCGGGATTTTGTAGGCGGTTAGGTGTTTGCGGCAATGAACGAGCAACTCTTCGGGCGTTAAGCTTTCGTCGCGTTTGACGACAAACAGTTTAATCATTTCGCCTGTTTGTTCGTTGCTCACGCCGATGCAAGCGGCTTCTA
>JAUNMN010000067.1 GCA_030531795.1 Neisseria sp. | reverse complement strand
TCGCCCACAATGGCAATGGTCGCTGCAATACGCAGGTACATTCGCACGCCACCAAGGCGAACAGCATCAAGTGAAATTGGGGGGAATGTATCGTTGGGGGAAATGAAAAAAGCGTGGCTTCGTGCCACGCTTTTCTGCTTCATGCCACTTGCAATTTATGCCGTCTGCAGTTACCGAATACGCAATTTTTGCACCACAAAATCCGCCAAATCTGGTTCAATTTTGGCTTCAATCGGCAACACCCAAACATGGTTTGTCGCTTCGCTTGCCTGCAATTTCACCGCGTCTTTTTCGGTGATGAACACTGCTTCTGCACGCGGCAAATCGGCTGTTGTTAAAGCTGCGTGGTCGGGCAAAACCTTGCGTTCGCTCAGTTGCAAACCTAATTTTTCCAAACTCTGAAAAAAACGTTCGGGCTGGGCGATGCCCGCCAAAGCGGCGATTTGAGCCGACTGCAGACGGCATAAATCGGCTTTTTCGCTTGGATTATTCAAACGATAAGCATCGCCTGTTTCAATGTGTGAATAAAACGTGTTTTCTGGTGAAAAATAACGATTTTGTATGCTGCTCTCCGAACTTGTTGGCTGTTCAGGACAATTACTCAACACCAAAACATCAGCTTCTACCAAACGGTTTACAGGTTCACGCAACGCGCCTTTGGGCAACAAAGCCAAATCATCGCGTTCGCTGTCGGCGTATGGAAACACCACGATTTCCAAATCGCGCCACAAACCATAATGTTGCAAACCATCATCGGCGATGATGATGTCCAAATCCGAATGTGCCGTCTGCAGTGCCTGCCCCGCTGCCAAGCGTTTGGCGGCAACCGCCATCGGTGCGCCCGTTTGTCGCCACAACATCAACGGTTCATCGCCCGCTTGTGCCGCCGTGCTGTTGGCATTTACAAGGTGTACGCCCTTTTCCTCCCTACCATAACCGCGACTGATGATGCCAACTTTCAACCCTTTTGCCTGCAACGATTTGACCAAACTCGCCACAATCGGCGTTTTGCCTACGCCACCCACATGAATATTGCCCACCACCACCACAGGCACATTCAAACGTGGCAAATCATCGCGTTCGCGTAAAAATTGCCGTCTGCGCCGTTTGGCAATTACCCCAAACAGGCAAGACAAAGGGTGCAACAACACATTCAAAACGCGATTTGGTTGCCGCCAGTGTTGCTCCAAAATCTGATGAAGTTTCATATATTTATCAATTGAAATTGCGCACCGCACCTTTGGCAATGAACGCACCGCACAAGCCCACCACCGCCGCGCCGAGCATATCCAGCGGCCAATGCACGCCCAAATAAATACGCGACCAAGCCACCGCCAAAGTCAAAGCCAGCCAAATCACAGCTATGCCGCGCGTTTTAGCGTACAACAACAAAAACGCCGCCGCCGCAAAAACAGGCGTTGCGTGCTTGCTTGGGAAAGACGAAGACGCAGAGTGCGGCAGAAAATTCGTGCCAACGCCCACCATAAACGGTCGCGGCGAATCCACGCCCTTGCGGATTAAATAAGTCATCGCCACCGCGCAACAAATGCTCACCAACACGCCCACAATCAGTTTTTTGTCCGAACGATAACGCCACAAAAACAAAACCAACAAAGCGGTAAACATCAGCGTAACCAAGTCTTCTGCCACAAAAGTTGCGGCACTAATCAGCGCAGGCGACGCATCCACTGCCGCATTGATTTGCAAGAAAATTTGACGATTGAGATTGTGCAACCATTCCATTTACTGAACTCTTTGCGTAAAAAATCGGCATTATAAAACCGAAT
>JAUNMN010000042.1:4706-11850 GCA_030531795.1 Neisseria sp. | reverse complement strand
AGGCGGTTCATGTTTTATCTCTTTTTGATATGTCTGATATGCTGTAAAAAGATGATAAGCATAGACGCTTTGCCGATATTTGACAAGCACTTGTGATAAAGTTTTGTTATTTAATTGCTTAAATTTCATAGTTTAAGCATTTTGTTTTAAATTTATGCTTTTATTTGCTAAATGAGTGAAATTTTATGCTTGAGTGTGAGCGTGAAAACATCATGCCGTCTGTGGTAAAGTGCAGACGGCATGATGTTTTTAAAAACTGGGTTTGATGAAAGGTTCGGTTTTGCCGTTTTCAGTGCGAACGTGAAAGTTGGGCGACTTGTTTACCCATTTTCCCAAAGTTTTGTATTCTTGCTTGATGCGTTGGCGTTCGGCTTCGGGCAGCTGGTTTTGAAAACGAGATAGGGCAAGATAGCCGTCTGCGGTTAAGTAGGGCTGGCATTTTTGGTAAATGCTTTGAATGAGTTTTTGTTCTGGTGTTAGCTGTGTTTGGCTTGTTTGTTGTTTTTTGGCTGGTGTTGGAATGGTTGTGGGCTTGCTTGGTAACAGTTGTTTTAAACATTGTAAACCTTGTTGCAACAGCGATGGTTTATTGATTTTCTTGGCGGAAAGAGTTGGCTCTGTTTTGGCATCTTCATCGGTTTCAGAGTTCAGATGAAAAAATTCATCACATAATTTTTGGTATTCGGCATTAGGCATCGCGCCTGCACCGATGACGGTTTTGCCTGCATTTTGTAGGCGTTGAATTAAGCTGCTGAAATCGCTGTCGCTGGACACCAAACAGAAAATGTCTATGTTTTGCTGATGCAAAATGTCCATTGCGTCAATGCTTAAGAAAATGTCGCTGCTGTTTTTGTGTGATTTACAGGCAAAGTGATGGCAAATCTGAATGCGGTGCTGCAAACAAGCATTGCGCCATGATGCTAAATTTCTGGAAGTAAAATCGCCATAAGCACGCGCTAAAATGATTTCGCCATGCTTTTGCAAACGCTGAAAGACTTTGTCTAGCAAAGGCAAAGTGGGGTTTTCAGCATCAATGAGTACGGCAATTCGTTTTTTCATGGTTCACTCCTGCATGATGATTGCGAGTGTCGTTTGAGAAAAATGAGATTAAAGCGTTTGAATGTGATGCCGTCTGCATTTTGAGTGCAGACGGCATTTTTGAATGTTTGAGAAAAGTGTTGAATTATCTAGTTGGCTAATTCTTGGTCGATGTCTTGATAGAGTTTGGCGAAATCGGGTTCGCCGACGAAGGTTTTCAGGATTTCCCCTTTTTTGTTAATCAAAAACGAAGTCGGGTAAACCTGTGTGCCGAAGGCTTGGGCGGCTTGTTTGTCGGCATCGTACATCACGTTAAAGGGCAGTTTGTGGTCTTTGGTGTATTGTTCCACGCTGGAAAGCGGGTCAAACGGTTGTGAAATCGCCAAAACTTGGAAGTCTTTGCCTTGGTAATCGTGTGCCATTTTGATGACTTTGGGCATTTCGGTTACGCAACCTGGGCAAGATGGAAACCAGAAATTGATGAAGGTTACTTTGCCTGTTAAGTCGGCGTTGCTAACGGTTTTGCCTTGTAAGTTGGCAAGGGAAAACTGCGGCGTGGCTTGGTTTTTGGGAATCAAAACAAAGGCTAGGGCGGCAATTACGCCGATGACGGCAAGAATGGAAATGAGTTTTTTCATTTTGTTTACGGTTTTTCGTTGATTGATAAATCGGTTTGTTGTTGCATCACGCGAGCGAGCGCGTTTTGCAGGCTTTCGGGCAGGGAAACGCTTTTGCCGTCTGCAGCTGGCAATAAAATAATGTTGGCTTCGGTGGCGACTTTGGGATTTTGATTGAGAAAAATCTGTTGTTGCAACACGATGCGCCGTTTGTTCCATTCTTGAACGCGACAATGAATCTGCAACACATCATCGTTCAGCGCGGCTTGGCGGTAGCGAATATGCACGTCGGCAACGATGAGTTGCAGGTTTGCGTCAATCGGCAAGTTGGCTTGTTCAAAAAACGCCCAACGTGCTTCTTCTAAAAACTCCAAATAACGCGCGTTATTAACGTGTCCGTAGCCATCGAGATGATAGCCGCGGACACGGATGCTGCTGTGAATCGGGGGCAGGGCGTTCAAATTTGGCTCAATCGATTTGGCTTAATTCAATGGCGCTGAACGCTTCGCGTGCCAAAGGTTCGGCGGATAAATCGGTGATGACGGTTGAGAGTTGAATGTCAAACCATTCGCCGAAAATATCGGGGTGCAAATCGGGCCACAGGCTTTCATCTTCGCACCAGTCGGCAAGTTCGGCGGCGAAAATTTCTTCCACGCGCGATTCGATTTCGTCCCACACTTCATCGGCGCTGTCGCACGGGTTCACCAAATAAGCGTTGGCATCGGCTTGCAAATCTTCCAGCGTTACGTCTGCTAAATCCACGCCCACCGATTGCAACCAGTGCCAAAATGGTTCGAGAGGCATCAATAAAAAGACGCTGCGATTGACTTCGTACATGATTCGCTCCTTTGGGCGTGAAAAGTGAAAACAGCTTGAATGATAAAACGAAAATGGTTTTTCGTCATGTTTTGTGTGGGCGATGCCGTCTGCGCTTGGCTTGAACCGCGTCATTTGCGCTCATGGATTTTTTGAAATCGCAGACGGCATGATGTTTACTGCGTTACGCTTTCGCTGCTGGCGTTGGCGGTTTCGCCGTTTTCCGTGGCAACATCAGACGCAACAGGCGCAAGGGTTTCAGCGGTTTCGCTTACGGTTTCACTCGTCGCTTCAGTGTTGTTTGGTGCAAGATTTTCACTTGGCACAGCAGGCGTTTCTGTGTTCGCGCCGCCATCGGTTTCGGGCGCCACCAAAGCGTCAATGTCCACTTCTTCGCCAGCGTTGTCTTCGGTTTTCACGCCCAACTGATTCGCGCGCATACGCATATAAATGTCGCGAACATAAGCATATTTGTCTAACGCCGCTTCGTCCAAACCGTCGGTTAAGTCTAGCAAACCTTCGCGCGTGTTCACCAAATTCGTGGCGGTGCTGGCGATGCGTGCGGCGTTGGTGTCAAACACGGCGTTGCTCGGCGCGTAAACCGTGGTAATCGCGTTGCCAACCGTGTCGCGCACGGTTGAAGGCCCCAACATCGGCACCACAAAATAATGGCTGCTTTTCCAGCCCCAAGAGGCGAACGTGTCGCCCAGCGTGTTTTTATTGTTCGGCATGCCGCCTGCATCGGCGAAATTGATTAAACCGCCCAAGCCGAAAGTGCTGTTCAATGCGACGCGAGCAAAATCTTCGCTGGCGCGTTTGATGTCTAAACGCAATAAATTGCTGCCAAAGCTCACGACATCGCGCAAATTGTCAAAAAAATTGGTGATGCTGGCGCGAACGGGTTTGGGCGTTACCGCGCGATAACCTTTTGCTACGGGCGTCATCACATAGCGGTCGGCAACGTCGTTCACTTTAAACATCACGCGGTTGTAGCCTTCGTACGGGTCGTTGACCAAAGGCGAATAAATGCTGTCGGCTGCGGCGGTTTGCACAACAGGCGTTGGATTATTGTTTGTGGTTTCTGCCAAAGCTGGAGTGCAGACGGCAAGCGAAAGAGTGAGAAGAAAAGCTCGGGTTTTCATGAGATTAACCAGTTTTGAATTTCGTAAAGTTCTGCCAAAGCCAACACCGAATCGGGCGTGTGGCGCAAAGTGGGTCGCGTTTTGCATTGTCGCAAAGCGGATAATAATAAAGACACGCAAGCCGAATCGGCGCGTGTTACTTCTGAAAAATCAATGGCTTGAATGGAATTTTGACACGCTTGCTGAAACGCTTGAAAAGCGGTTTGGTTCAGCGTTTTGATGGTGAGTTCGCCGCTTAAATACAAGGTGTCGTGTTCAAGTTTGCAATTCATAAGTTTGCGTTTTCTGTTTGTGATTTTGCAGACGGCAAGAAAAACTCATGCCGTCTGCAATGTGTTAAGTGATGAAAATCACAGCAAAATCTTGCCGAATTTTATCACAAATATCGGGCTGGAAAGCCGAATCATTTGTTGTTTTTGGCTTTCAATTCAGCGATTAAGCCGTCAAAGCCTTTGCTTTTGATGGTGGCGTTAAACTGGTTGCGGTAAACCGTTACCAAGCTCGCGCCTGCCACGGCAACATTGAATACGCGGTATTTGCCGCCGCTTGGGTAGGTTGTGAAGTCCAAGCGCACAGGTTTGCCGCCTGCAGGCGTTACATCAGCACGCACAATCACTTGATTGCCGCTGCCGCTGGTTTTGTCTTTCACGTCTACTTTGGCGTTTTTGAATTTCAACATCGTGCCAGAGTAAGTGCGGATTAACAGGGTTTGAAATTCTTTAGTTAAGGCTTGTTGTTGCGCTGGTGTGGCTTTTGCCCAAGGCTGACCCACTGCAAACGCAGTCATGCGTGCGAAGTCAAAATAAGGCAAAGCGTAGTCTTCAGCTTGTTTGCGCACTTGTGCGTTGTTTGAGCCGTTGGCTTTGTTCAAAATATTTAATACTTGTGTCGCGTTTTCACGCACTTGGCTCACAGCTTGTGGCGATGCAAATGCCATGCTGCTGCTCAAAACGGCAACGGCGGCTGCAGTGTATAAAGAGAATTTCATGGTTTTTCCTTTCAGAATGTGGGTTATTCGCTGGCTTTTTGCTCTGATGGCTCAGCGTTTTTTTCAGTAAAACTGGTCATGAATTGACCAATTAAGTTTTCCAAAACCAGCGCCGAGCTGGTGATGGTAATCGTGCCGTCTGCAGCGAGTTTTTCAGGGTCGCCGCCTTGGGTTAAGGCGATGTATTGCTCGCCGAGCAAACCCGATGTGGCGATTTGTGCCGAAACGTCGCTGCTGAACTGATATTGCTTGTCTAAAGTTAGCTTAACCTTAGCTTGATAAGTTTCTGGGTCTAATTTGATGTCTTCCACGCGTCCCACCAACACGCCAGCTGATTTAATCGGCGATTTCACTTTCAAGCCGCCGATGTCGGAAAATTCAGCGTAAACGCTATAGGTTTGGCTGTTGCCAGCGAACGATGTGCCGCCTGCAGCACGAAATGAGAGAAAGCCCAAAGCGGCGATGCCTAGCAAAACAAATAAGCCAACCCAAAGTTCTAAATGATTTTTTTTCATGGTGTTACTCAGTAAACATAAAAGCAGTCAAAATAAAGTCAATCGCCAACACAGTGAGCGCAGACGAAACCACGGTGCGCGTGCTGGCACGCAAAATGCCTTCCGATGTTGGCTTGGCGTGAAAACCTTGATGCACGGCAATCAGCGTTACCGCCACGCCAAAACAAAACGATTTAATCAAGCCATTGAGAATGTCGTAGCCAAAGGAAATATTGTTTTGCATTTGCGACCAGAAAATGCCGTTGTCCAAGCCCAGCCATTGCACGCCAACCAAATAGCCGCCATAAATGCCACTTGCATTGAAAATGGAAGCCAGCAGTGGCATGGAAATTACGCCTGCCCAAAAACGCGGTGCAACCACGCGAGCCACAGGGTTCACCGCCATCACGTTCATCGCTTCTAGTTGTTCAGTCGTTTTCATCAAACCGATTTCGCTGGTCATCGCGCCGCCTGCGCTGCTGGCAAACAAAATCGCCGCCAACACTGGGCCAAGTTCACGCAACAATGACGCGGCAACCATATAACCCAACACGTCTGCCGATTTGAATTTTGCCAACTGCGTGTAGCCTTGCAAACCCAAGACCATGCCGACAAACAAACCTGACACGGCAATAATCAACACCGACAACACGCCTGCGAAATAGATTTGGCGTATGCTCAAACGCGGACGGGCGAAAGCAGTGCCAGAGTGGCGTAAAATGTGCAGGAAAAACAAGCACACGCTGCCTAATGCACGAATAAAATTCAGGGTTTTTGCCCCGATGTTTTGAATAAAGTTCATGGTTTTAATACATTTTATTAACGATGCCGTCTGCAGTTTTAAGACGACTGTTCGGCGACGATGCGCAAAATATCGGTTTTAAACACGCGAGCGGCGCTTGCCAAATAGCCGTTTTTTTCGGTTTGCACCAACAAAATCGTTGTTTTGCCAAACAAATAATCGGCAATGTGCCATTCCATGCCGCAAGCGTGTGCCGCCATGCACATGGCGTGGAGCGGTATGCCGCGCGTGTTTAAAGGGAAATTGCGCTCCAGCCAGTCGTCTAATTGTTGGCGAATCGCATCGTGGTCTTCATTGCCAGTGGCAAAACACACCACGTCCCACTGATAAATCACACTCATCGCCCGATTAAATCCTGCTGCAAACTGGTCGGCGCGGGATAACGATACGCCACAGGCCCTTCAGGTTTGCCGCCGATAAATTGTTGCACCCAAGGCGAATCCAATTCACGCATTTCTTCTGGCGTGCCGTTGAACACAATTTCGCCTTCCGCCAAGAAAATCACTTGGTTCACAATCGCTAAAGACTGTTCAATATCGTGCGTTACCATCACGCTGGTCGATTTCAACGCCTTGTTCACGCGACTGATTAAGTGGGCAATCACGCCCAAAGAAATCGGGTCTAAACCTGTAAATGGTTCATCGTAAAGCATGATTTCGGGGTCGAGGGCGATGGTGCGGGCCAGTGCCACACGTCTTGCCATGCCGCCCGAAAGCTCCGCTGGCATCAAATTTTCCACGCCACGCAAACCGACTGCGTTCAATTTCAACAACACCAAATCGCGTATCACTTCTTCAGGCAAATCGCTCAATTCACGCATCGGAAAGGCGATGTTGTCGTAAACCGACAAATCGGTGAACAACGCACCGTGCTGAAACAACACGCCCATGCGGCGGCGATGTTCGTATAACTCGCTGGTGGAAAACTGCGCCAAATCGCGCCCTTCAATCAACACTTGTCCGCTCGTTGGCTGGATTTGCCCTGTAATCAGGCGCATCAGCGTGGTTTTGCCGCTGCCCGAACCGCCCATCACGGCGGCAAACGCGCCTTGTTCAATCGTAAGATTGATGTTGCGTAAAATAGGGCGTTCGCCATAGGCAAACGCCACATTGTTCATTTGGATAAAAGGCGTATTCATACGCTGCTGCCGAAGTCAAATCCGCGTATTTTAAAGAGTTTGCTGGAGCGGTGCAACTTATTAAGTGTTATCAAAGTATTAAGACTGCTTTGCAAAAACTAACGTTTGT
>JAUNMN010000042.1:0-4606 GCA_030531795.1 Neisseria sp. | reverse complement strand
GCGAGTGCTGGCTGAATGATTTCAATCTCTTCCCAGCCCAAATGTCCGCCTTCGCCTGCGTGCGGATTGAGTCCAGCCACCAAAATCCGCGGATTGCTGATGCCGAATTTGTGGCGCAAATCGTGGTGTAAAATGCGGGCGATTTCTTCCACCAAATCGCTGGAAATGGCGGTGGCAACGTCTTTGAGCGGCAAGTGGGTCGTTACCAAAGCCACGCGCAAACCGCCGCCTGCCAACATCATCACCACGCGTTTGGTGTTGCTTTTTTCGGCTAAATATTCGGTGTGTCCACTGAAAAACGCGCCGCCTGCTTCGTTGATGATGCCTTTGTGCAAAGGCGCAGTTACCATGCCCGCGAACTCGCCAGCCTGAATGCCAGCGTAAGCACGGTCGAGCAGTTGCAATACATAAGGTGCGTTGGCGACATTGAGTGTGCCTGCTTGGCAAGGCTGGGCAAGCGGAATGTGTAACACTTCCAACGCATCTGCAGGCGGCACAGCATTTGCTTGATAGTCCACCAAACGCACGGTTTTGCCCAGTTGTTCGGCGCGTTGTTGCAATAAATATTTGTCCGCCAACACGACAAGACGACAAGGCAGTTTGTGGTTGGCCAAATCCAAACAAATATCGGGGCCGATGCCAGCAGGTTCGCCCGAAGTGATGGCGAGAGTGGGAAGATTATTCGTCATAAGAAAACAGGAAAGAAAGGTGGGCAAAGCCCACCGTTTTAAGATTTGAGGATTAAGCGTCCAAACCAGCCAACTCGTTTTGCCACAATTGTTCCAGCGTTTCGCGTTGGCGAATGAGTTTGACTTGCTCGCCGTTCACCCACACTTCGGCGGCGCGGCAACGGGTGTTGTAATTGCTTGCCATGCTGGCGGCATACGCACCTGCACCGCGTACCAACAATAAATCGCCTTGTTTTGCCACGATTTCGCGATTTTGTGCCAAAAAGTCGCCTGTTTCGCAAATCGGACCGACGATGTCGGCGATGAATGGTGCGTCATCGCTTGGCTCAGCGTTTTCAATGTGGTGGTAGGCTTGGTAAAGGGCAGGGCGCATCAAGTCGTTCATCGCCGCGTCCACAATCACAAAATGCTTGCCTTCGTTTTGTTTGACAAATTCCACGCGCGTGAGCAGCGTGCCAGCGTTGCCGACCAAGCTGCGCCCTGGTTCTAACACCAAACCGATGTTGCGCTCGCCGATGAGTTGTTGCACCGCATCGGCATAGCTTTGTAAATCAGGCACATCTTCATTGTCGTAAACAATGCCCACGCCGCCGCCCAAGTCTAAATGTTGCAAGGCGATGCCGTCTGCAGCCAAGTCGTCTACCAAACGCAATAAGCGTTCGCACGCGTCTACCAGCGGGTCTAATTTAATGAGTTGCGAACCGATGTGGCAATCGATGCCGACAATGTTCAAATTCGCCAAGCTGGCGGCGTGGCGGTAGGCGGCACGGGCATCGCTCATGGCAATGCCGAATTTGTTGGCTTTTAAACCTGTGGAAATGTAGGGGTGGGTTTGTGCGTCCACATCGGGATTGATGCGCAAAGAAATCGGCGCGATTTTGCCCATGCGTTTGGCAACCGCATCGATGCGGTCTAATTCGGGCAAAGATTCCACATTGAAACATTTCACGCCTGCGTTTAAGGCAAATTCAATTTCCGCTTCACTTTTGCCCACGCCCGAAAAAATCGTTTTGCTTGCATCGCCGCCAGCTGCCAACACGCGTGCCAACTCGCCGCCCGAAACAATGTCAAAACCGCTGCCCAAGCTGGCGAAATAACGCAAGATGCTTAAATTGCTGTTCGCTTTGACGGCGTAACAAATCAAAGGGTTTAACGCGGCAAACGCGGTTTGGTAGTTGGCAAATGCCGTCTGCATTTCGTGTTGGCTGTACACATATAAAGGTGTGCCAAATTGTTCCGCCAAATCGCTGAACGCGACTTGTTCACAAGTTAAAGACATTATTTTTGCTCCGATTGAGAAGGGGTGTTGTGAACAGGTTGCACGTCCAAACCTGTTTGAATCACGCCAAAACGTGCTTTGTCGCCGTCTTTGGGTAAATACAAATCGCCTTTGTAGCCGCAGGCAGACAAACACAATAAAGCCGCAATAGCGAAATAAAATCGTTTTTTCATGGTTTTTTTAAGAGTGATGTGGCAAGATGGCGCATTTTAAACTACTTGCTTGCCTTTGCAAAACGCCGATTGCGCAGCGATTTTCGTTTGGCGGCGAATATTGAGTAAGCAAATACAGATAAGACACACATCATGAACGAAAGCGAATTTTTACATCATTCAGACGGCATTTTTGCCCACATTGAAGACCAAATTGACGAGTTGGGTTTGGATTTTGACTGCTTGTCGGCAGGCAATGTTTTGACGATTGAGGCGGAAGATGGTTCGCAAATTATTGTGAACCGCCACACGCCGAATCAGGAATTGTGGATTGCGGCGAAAAGCGGCGGCTATCATTTTTCGCAACGCGATGGACAATGGCTATCAGGGCGCGATGGTAGCGAGTTTTTTGCGGTGTTGAGCGAAGCCTTGAGCGCGGCTTGCGGCGAAGACGTGCAAATCAGCGCGTTTGCAGGCTGATAGGCAAAATAAAGTTAGATAAACCAAAATGAGACACAAAATTTAGATAAAACAAAATCAGTCATGCCGTCTGCGCATTTGTAGTCTGTTCCTAATAGCGTTGCTTGTGGAGCTTTCTTCAGTTGCAGACGGCATGATTGCGTTTGCGGCTTGGTTTTGAAGCTGAAAAGCGATTGAGTTTGACAATGAAGTTTGGCAGAAAGTGGTGTGAAACTGTAAATTTTTGCCAAAATCTGTTTATTCAGATTAAAATGCGTTCAAATTTTGCAAGGTGCAAGTTTGAAAACAGCAAGCAAGAGGCGCAAAACGCACTCTTGCTCTTTTGTGTTTAGAGGTTTTTTTATGCAAGCAATTCATGATGTAGTAAATGCCATTAACGGCCCGTTGTGGACGTATTTGGTGTGGATTTTGGTGGGCGTGGGCGTGTTTTTCACGTTGGCGACGGGTTTTGTGCAAGTGCGTTTGTTTGGTCGCAGCGTTAGCGAAATGTTGGGCAGCCGCAAAAGTGGCGAGAGCGACAGTCAAAACATCAGCGCGTTCCAAGCCTTTGTAACGGGTTTGGCGAGCCGTGTCGGTACGGGCAACATCGCGGGCGTGGCAATCGCGATTACCGCTGGCGGCCCAGGTGCGGTGTTTTGGATGTGGCTGACGGCTTTAATCGGCATGAGTTCGGCTTACGCGGAATCGACTTTGGCACAATTGTTCAAAATTCGCGACAAAGAAACAGGTCAATTCCGTGGCGGCCCTGCGTATTACATCACGCAAGGTTTGGGTCAAAAATGGTTGGCGGTGTTGTTTGCGATTAGCTTGGTGTTCTGTTTTGGCTTCGTGTTCAACGCGATTCAAGCGAATACCATTGTGTTGTCGATTCAATCGGCTGCTGGCTTAACGCCTGAAGCGGGCACGCCTGAAGACGTTTGGACGAAATATCAATACGGCTTGGGCGCGGTTTTGGTGATTATTTCTGCTCCGATTATTTTCGGCGGCATCAAACGTGTGGCACGCATTTCTGAAATGTTGGTGCCTGTGATGGCGGCTTTGTATTTGGTGATGGCAGTTTATGTGATTGCCACGAATTTCGGCGAATTGCCACGCGTGTTCCAACTGATTTTTGAAGATGCGTTCACTCTGAACGCCGCTGGCGGCGGTTTGTTGGGCGGTTTGGTGTCGCAAGCGATGATGTTGGGCATCAAACGCGGTTTGTTCTCAAACGAAGCGGGTATGGGTTCTGCGCCTAATGCAGCGGCTGCGGCAAACGTGAAACACCCAGTATCGCAAGGCATGATTCAAATGTTGGGCGTGTTTGTGGACACGATTATCGTGTGTTCTTGCACTGCGTTCATCATTTTGTTGTCGGACGTGCCAGCGGATAAAGGTTTGAGCGGCATTCAATTGACGCAGGCGGCATTAGAAAGCCAAGTTGGTTCTTGGGGACAAATTTTCTTGGCGGTGATTTTGTTTATGTTCTGCTTCTCATCAATCATCGGTAACTACGCTTACGCAGAATCAAACATTCAATTCTTGAAAAACAGCCGCGGCTTGCTGACAGGTTTCCGTATGTTGGTGTTGGGCTTCGTATTCTTCGGTTCAGTGAGCGCGTCTAGCTTGGTGTGGGACATGGGCGATTTGACCATGGGCGTGATGGCTTTGATTAACTTGCTTGCCATCGTGTTCTTGTACAAACTGGTGTTGTTGCTCACCAAAGACTACACCAGCAAATTGCGCATGGGCAAAGAGCCAGAGTTCAAATTGAGCGAACACCCAAGCCTGAAACGCCAAATCAACAACGACATTTGGTAAATTCATCGCTTGCGAGTGCGCATGAAATCGAGAAACCGTCTGAAATTTTTCAGACGGTTTTTTGTATATCCTTTATAATGTTGCGACTGATGAGCAAGCAAGATTTTCTGCAGACGGCAAAAGCGATGCCGTCTGCAGTTTTCATGATTTGAGAACACAATGAAATTTATTGACGAAGCAAAAATTGAAGTGGTGGCAGGCAAGGG
>JAUNMN010000041.1:9457-12108 GCA_030531795.1 Neisseria sp. | reverse complement strand
TTTCATAATGCACTTTGGTTTCAGGAATGCGATACCAAGGCTGCCCTTTTTTGAAGTTTGGCGGCGTTTGTTTAATCACCACGGGCGTGATGACTTTTGCGCTGCGCAAACCCATAGACACCGCGCCGCGATGCAGTTTGATTTCGCCATCCCAACCCGTGCGCGTGCCTTCTGGGAACAGCAAAATGCTTTCGCCCTGCGCAAACGCCGCCGCCACTTTATCCAACATTTCCAGCGATTCATCGTTGGGAATATATCCGCCTGCCAAAATCTGCGCGCGCATGGTTGGATTGTGTAGCAAATCTTTTTTCACAATGCAATTGACATTCGGCACATGCGCAATCAGTAACACCACATCCAATAAAGACGGATGATTCGCCAAAATCAATTGCCCCGAACGCCCCAATTTTTCCACGCCATTGAATCGCACCGACAACACGCCCGAAGCAATCAAATAACGCACAAAAGTATACCAAACGCGCCCCACCAAACGGCGAACCTTCAATTGCTGCGCCAACTCGCCGCGCTTGGGGTGCAACACATAAGGCAGCAACACCAACTGAAACAGTCCGCCAAACACGCCGAAAAACACGAAGCCGATTAAGGTTGCGACAAAACGGCGGATTTTATCTAAACGTTTGCACACATTCATTTTTTACGCCAAATCCATTGCCGGTTGCCATAATGGTGCGTGCATTCGCTTTCATCGTTCAGCATAAACCGCAACCACGCCAAAGCGTTCCAATACGGTGCTTCTGGCGGATTTTGTTCGCCATTTGTGCCGCCTGCAGACGGCATCAAACTCAATGTAAACGCGTCGCCACGTTCCAACACCAAAGCCAACACATAAGGCAAAGGCGCACGCTCGGCAACAACGGGAAATTCGGTTTTCAAAGGCTCGTCTGCCAGCAACAACAGTACGCGTTCGTGTCCGTCGTGTAACAAGGCAAAACATTCCGCCAAAGCGTTTTCCAAGCCGTCTGCACTGGTGGCGAGCGCGGTGTTTTCCGCCATATCGCCACTTAAAATCGACCATTGCCCAATCAAAGCGTTATGCACCGACAAACCAAAAGAAGTCGGCGACACGCCCTCGTCTTTCAGCAAACTCAGCCACAAATCAAAGCTGCGGTTGATTTCACCATCATGTGAAGCATACACCACAGGTAAATTCGGAAATGCCTGATTCACATCCCACGCCGCTTGGCACACCAAACGCGCCAACGCGCCCAAACGTCGCCGCTGCATCGCAGGCAAAAACGCCAAATCGGGTTTGAATGGCTCAAACAGGCTTAAATCCGCGCCTGCAAACCACGCACGCCATTGCGTCTCATCTGCCATCTGCGTACTCAAAGCGCGATGAGCAAGAATATTGAATGAAAATTGAGCGGCAATCGGCTTCATGGCTTGCATTTTTTAACAAAAATAAGCGGTATTCTAACTGAGTAAACCCAAAAAACCAATCAAAACGCAGAAGACACAATCATTCGCTGCGTTTTGCCGCATGCTTTTTGCGTATCGCTCCCAGTCTCAGCCGCAAGGCTTGCTGAACGAGCCATGAATGAATGGCACAAAATGTAGTCATTGCCCACTCAAAAGCGGTTTTTCCACGCGCGCAAAGCCGCAAACACCGCCTCCTCTTCCTTCAAATCCTGTTCCACCGCGCGAATCGCCGCCGCTTGCACGCTAGCCAAATGACAACGCAAAAAAGGATTGATGTGCTTTTCGTGTGCCAAAGTAACGGGCAAACTTGGCGTGGACAAAGTGTCTAATGCCGTCTGCACTTGCAAATTTTCTGGTTCAACCGCCTGCGCAAAACGCAAATTTGAAGCGGTGTATTCGTGTGCTGGATAAAACAGCGTGTTGTCTGGCAAGTGTGAAAAACGTTGCAAACTATTGAATAATTGAGAAATAGTTCCTGTGAACACGCGGCCGCAACCTGCGGAAAATAGGGTGTCGCCACAAAAAACGTGGCTTTGTTGGCTGGTTTCGTGCAACACAAAGCTGATGTGTTGATCGGTATGTCCCGCACTTTGCCACACTTGAACACGCATGGTGCCGATTTGCCAAGTGTCGCCTTCGTTCACGGTTTCGGTTCGAGCCACAATATCGCTCGCACCCAACACGCGACAATCGGGAAAAGCGTGTTTGAGTTCGGCAATGCCGCCTGTGTGGTCGGCGTGTAAATGGGTAATCCAAATTTCGTTTAAAGACAAAGATTTACCACGCAAATAATCCAACACAGGCTGTGCTTGCCCAGGGTCTATGCAAATCACGCGTTCTTGCGTTTCAAGCAACCAAATATAATTATCAGAAAATGCAGGAATCGGGGTAATGTTCAGCATCATATTGTTTTTATTAAAAATATTTTTCAATGAAATATTTTGCAAGCGGAAAAATAAAACGGCGTGCCGTCTGCAGTTTGTTGGCTGACAAAATGGCAAGGTCGCACAAAATGCGACCTTTTAACTTTTAAAAACAAAGTATTAAACTTCGCTCAACAGCCATTGCTGCAATGCGACTATGGTTTTTGCATCTTGAATTTCATTGTTTTGTAATGCGCGTTTCACAGCTTCGCACGACAGCAAAACGGTTTCCACAAACTCATCTTGGTCGGGTTGCAAAGTGCTGGTTTTGCTGACATTGATGGCACG
>JAUNMN010000041.1:5452-9357 GCA_030531795.1 Neisseria sp. | reverse complement strand
CAAACTCATCTTGGTCGGGTTGCAAAGTGCTGGTTTTGCTGACATTGATGGCACGATAAACATACATTTTTTCATCGCAAAAGCCTGGGGCTGTGTAAAAACTTGCCATTAATTCAACGCGTTCGGCGGCGTATGGTGTTTCTTCCGCCAGTTCGCGCAAAGCGCAGACGGCAGGATCTTCGCCAAAATCCAACTTGCCTGCTGGCAATTCCAGCAAGGCTTGCCCTGTTGCGTAACGCCATTGCCGCACAAAAATCACTTCGTCATCGGGCGTAACCGCCAACACGCACGCCGCGCCAGGGTGTCGAATCACGATGCGTTTGCCTTCATTGCCGTTGGGCAGGCGAATGGTGTCGCGCGCGATGCTGACAAATGCGCCTTGGTAAATCGGCTCGCTGCTGATTTGGGTTTCTTTTAAATCCATGATTTTTTTCCTTTTTTTAACAGATGCCGTCTTGCAGTTTAGATAAACAAATCAGGCTGTTGCACCGCTTCCGCCACGGCATCTATCAATTGTGCCAACTCGTCAGGCTGAATGATAAACGGCGGCATCAAGTAAATCAAACGCCCAAACGGTCGTATCCACACGCCGCGTTCCACAAAAAACGCCTGCATTTTCGCCATGTTCACGGCGTGTTTGCTTTCCACCACACCGATTGCCCCCAAAACGCGCACGTCTGCGACTTCGTTTGCCGTCTGCAGACGGCACAAAGCTGTTTTGAGTTGCGTTTCTATAGTTTGCACTTGGTTTTGCCATTGATTTTTAGACAATATGTCTAAATTTGCTTTCGCCACTGCACACGCCAGCGGATTGCCCATAAAGGTTGGGCCGTGCATGAACACGCCTGCTTCGCCTTGGCAAATCGTGTTGGCGATGTGGCGCGTGGTGATGGCGGCGGACATCGTCATCATGCCGCCTGTCAATGCCTTGCCGACACACATAATGTCGGGCGAAATATCGGCGTGTTCGCAAGCAAACATTTTGCCCGTACGCCCGAAACCTGTCGCAATTTCATCTAAAATCAAGGGAATACCGTATTCATCACACAAAGCGCGTGCCACGCGTAAAAACTCGGCATGATAAATCCGCATGCCGCCTGCACCTTGCACCACAGGTTCTAAAATCACGGCGGCAACCGTTTGATGATGTTGTGCCAAAGCGTTTTTTAGAGCTATGCCGTCTGCATCTTGCCACTCGCCGTCAAAACGACTTTGCGGTGCAGGAATGAAAATGTGTTCAGGCAAAAACTGGCTATAAAGTTGGTGCATGGAATTGACGGGGTCGCACACGCTCATCGCGCCGAAAGTATCGCCGTGATACGCCCGTTGCAAACTGATGAATTGATGGCGTTTTTTCCCCAAACTCGCCCAGTATTGCAACGCCATTTTCATTGCCACTTCCACCGACACCGAACCTGAATCCGCCAAAAACACACATTCCAAACCGTTTGGAACAATGTCTAACAGACTTTTGCACACATCAATCGCAGGTTGATGGGTGATACCACCAAACATCACATGCGACATTTTGTCTAATTGCGTTTTGGCAGCGGCGGTTAAATCGGGGTGTTGATAGCCATGTTGTGCCGCCCACCAAGACGACATTCCGTCAATCAAACGCTTGCCGTTTTCCAGCTCCAAATGTACGCCACTGGCACGCACAATCGGATAAACGGGCAGCGGCTGGGTCATGGAAGTGTACGGATGCCAAATGTGTTGGCGGTCAAAATCCAAATCCATCTTCATATCAAAACTCATTTTTTGTTTAGGATTATCAATAGGATAAATTAAATTTACGCATTTACACCGAAGCCGACAAACTGCAGACGGCAGCTACAACAAACCGCGTTCAGCAAAAGACGTGCATTGCTGGGGGGTAACAATAAAATGGTCGAGCAAACGCGCGTCCACCAAATCCAAAGCCTGTGCCAAACGGCGAGTAATCGTGATGTCTTCGTGCGACGGTTCAGGCGAACCTGCTGGGTGATTGTGTGCCAAAATCACGGCGCTGGCGTGGTTGTCCAACACCAATTTCACAATTTCGCGAATGTAAATTGTGTTTTCGGCAAGCGTGCCACGCGACAATTCCACTTGCTTAATCAATTGATTTTGTTGATTTAATAATAAGAGCAGCGACACTTCCACCCGTTCGTGTCCCAGCTGAAAACGCAAAAAATCCGCCACCGCAGACGGCGAATTGAACACGGTTGCCGTCTGCATTTCTTCCAGCAACACACGCCGCCCGATTTCTTTGACCACCGCAAACTGAGTGAAACTCGCCGCACCCATGCCTTTGTAATGACACAATTCGCGTTCGGGCGCGTTCATCAGTTTGCCCAAACTGCCCAACTCGTTCAGCAAATAACGCGCCAAATCCACCGCGCTCATGCCTTTAGTGCCAACGCGCAATAAAATCGCCAACAATTCGGCATCGCTCAATGCCGCTGCGCCGCGTTCCAACAACTTTTCACGCGGACGCTCGCCTTCAGGCCAATCTTTGATGCTCATCGCCGTTTCCGTTCCAAAAAAGGTTTAAACCACAAACGCATACGCCCCGAACTGTAAATCACCGCCACCATGCGACAAACGTGAAACACGGTGACTAAAGGCACGCCCAAGTGCAAGACTTTTGCCGTTACCGTCATTTCCGCCACGCCGCCTGGGGCTAAACCCAAACCGATGCTTGCTGCCGATAATCCACTGATTTGACTGAGTAAATAAGCCAACAATGCCGTCCACAACAAACCCAACACAATATTCGCCGCCATCACCGCCAAAAAACGTGGTGCTTTGCCGAAAAAGCCTTTTTGGAATTTGCTGCCCAAAGCCAAACCGAGCAACATTTGTCCCAAATTAGACAAATAATCGGGCATGGCAGATAAGTGAATTTCGCCAGCAGTCAGCAACAACACCGCCAGCAAAGGCCCGAATGTCCACGGATTCGACCAGCGTCGCCAACGAAACAGCCACACGCCGACAAACGCCAAGCCAAACAAAGCCAACAAACCGCCATAATGAATCAGCGGATTTTTGTCCAAAACCGTGTCATCGTAGCCGTGCAAACCCAAAAAATGATACGCCGTTGGCACAGTCGCCGCCACCATCAATACACGCAAGGCTTGTGCCGCCACCACCCAATCGGTGCGTGCCGACGTTTTGTCCGCCATATACGCCATTTCGCTCGCACCACCCACACCCGAAGCAAACCACGCGGTTTCAAAGTCCGCCCCTGCCCACTTTTGCAGCAAATAAGTGCCTTGCACGCCCAACCAAATGGAAAACACGGCAGAAGCCAGCAACCAAATCCAGTTCGCCACAAGCAAAGCCATCATGCTCGGCGTGAAATACAAGCCCAAAGACGCGCCGATAATCAGCAAACCCATTTCGCGCCCAAACGGCACAGGTTTGATGGTGCAACCCGACAGGTTCAGCGCAGCACAAAACAACAATGCGCCTAGCAAATACGGAATCGGCCAATTGAGCGTCACCGCCGCCGTTGCACCGCAGACGGCAGCAACAATGCCGATGAAATAAGGAAACAGTTTTTTCATTTTTGATGTGTTTTCAATGATTTGTTGGCGTCATGAAATATTATTTTTGTGTGATGCCGTCTGCAGACGGCATCGGCGGTATTTTATGATTTTTGCCCACGCTTTGCAGACAAAAAATCGCCCCGCAGGGCGATTCGTGTTATGCAGTTTGACGACGACGGCGCAGCCAACGATAAATCGGCAACAACACCATCACACCAGCCAATGCCCACAAGGCTTGCGTAATCGGGCCGTGGAACAAAATACCCAAATCACCTTGCGAAATCGATAAAGCACGGCGCAAGCTTGATTCCATCAATTCGCCCAAAACATAACCCAAAATCAATGCCGACAAGGGGAAATTCAGTTTACGCA
>JAUNMN010000041.1:0-5352 GCA_030531795.1 Neisseria sp. | reverse complement strand
TCGCCCAAAACATAACCCAAAATCAATGCCGACAAGGGGAAATTCAGTTTACGCAAAGCGTAACCCAACACACCCAAAGCCACCATCAAAACCAAGTCGAATGTGGTGCTGTGAATCGCGTACACGCCGACAAAACTCACGGCGGCAATCGCTGGAATCAAAATGAAGTTTGGCACATTCAATAAACGCGCGAAAAAGCCCACCAGTGGAATGTTCAACAACAGCAAAATGATGTTGCCAACAAACAAAGAGGCAATCAAACCCCACACAATATTAGGTTGTTCGGCAAACAATTGCGGGCCGGGGGTGATGTTGTACAAAGTCAATGCGCCCATCATCACGGCGGTTGTACCCGAGCCAGGTACGCCCAAAGTCAGCATCGGAATGAACGAACCACACGCCGAAGCGTTGTTTGCCGCTTCTGGTGCAGCAATACCACGCAAGTCGCCTTCACCGAATTTGCCGTCTTTGCCTGCGATTTTTTTCTCGTTGGTGTAGGTCATTGCGCTGGCGATGGTTGCGCCTGCCCCTGGTAACACGCCCACGATAAAACCGACAATGCCGCTGCGCACAATCGCGCCCAAAGAAAACAGCAATTCTTTCAGATTAAACAAAGTGCGTTTGCCCTGCCCCAACACTTTTTGTCCGTGTTCGGTTTGTTCCAACATAATCAAAATTTCGCTGATGCTGAAAAAACCGATGACGATGGTGGTGAACTGCACGCCGTCTGCAAGGTTTACCGAATCAAAAGTGAAACGATAAACACCTGTTACCGCGTCCACGCCTATGGTTGCCAAAAACAAACCAATCAATGCAGCAACGGCGGTTTTCACAGGTTGGTCGCCGACCAAACCGCTCAAGCAAGTAATCGCAAACACCATCAACACGAAATACTCGGCTGGGCCAAAGGCAATCGCCCAGTTTGCCAACAAAGGTGCAAACAACACCACGCCAATAGTGGCAATCGTGCTGCCCGTGAACGAACTGAATGCCGACAGCGACAATGCAATGCCCGCTTTGCCTTGTTTGGCAAGCGGATAGCCATCTAGCGTGGACATAATCGCCGCGGCATCACCAGGCACGTTAATCAAAATCGCCGAAATGCGTCCGCCGTATTCGCAACCCAAATACACCGCCGCCAACAAAATCAATGCCGATTCAGGCGGCAAACCCAAAGCGTAGGCAAAAGGCAATAAAATCGCCACGCCGTTAATCGGGCCCAACCCAGGTAACATGCCGACGATTGTTCCCAAAAACGCGCCCAATAAGGCAAGCATCAAATTTTGCGGCTCTAGTGCCACCGCAAAACCCGACATCAAATAATTAAAAATATCCATCACTTAACCTCCTTTACAAGCCCAAGCCAACTGGCAAAGGCACATCGAGCAAGAGGTCAAATAAAAGATACAAACCCACGCCCATCACAATGCCCGAAATCGCACACGGCACATTGCGTCCACCAAATAATTTGCCCACTGCAAACGCCATCAGCGCGGTTGCCAGTGGAAAACCCAACAACTCAAACAACATGGCATACACAGCCATTGCCGCCAAACACACGACCAATTTCTTTTTCAGAACAGGCGTGTATCCCAAATCGATGTTTTCTTGTTTCGGGCGCACCGCCAAAAACAGGCAACACGCCGCCAACAAGCCCAAAATCAACACAGGATAAGGACGCGGCCCGAGTGGGTCGTAGGCAATCGGCGCGGTGTAGCCCCACGCCATATACAGCAAAAACAAGGCTGCCAAGAGCAATAAGCCTGAAAAAATACGTTCTGCTTTCATGCTTTTTCCATTTTTCTTTCATAATCAAAGCGGCAAGAGTCAAAATTGCGAACCCTTGCCGCTTGTTGGTTTCATCATGCCGTCTGCAGATGGCACAACACGCACGCTGGCTTATTTTTTGTCCAACTCAAATTCTTTAGACAAAGCACGCATTTGTTCAGTGGTTTTCGCCACATATTGCTGCAATTGTTCGCCCGTCATTTCAAATGGCAACAAATCACGATTCGCGCGCAACTCGGCAAATTTCGCGTCTTTAAGCATAGTGTCAAAGCGACCTTTCCACCAGTTATACGCTTCGTCGCTCACTTTCGGGCCCATGTAATAGCCACGAATCACAGGCCATTCCACATCAAAACCTTGTTCTTTCGCAGTTGGAATGTCTTTCAAACGACCTTCCAAACGGTTTGGCGAGAACACCGCCAACACGCGCACTTTGCCCGATTCAATGTGCGGACCCATTTCCGCGATGCCCGCGCTCACCACGCTGATATGGTTGCCCAACACCGCCGTAACCGCTTCGCCACCGCCTTCCAAGGCCACATAGCTCATCTCTTTAGGATTGATGCCAGCCGCTTTCGCCATCATTGCCGTCTGCAACCAGTCTTGACCACCCACGCTGCCGCCTGCACCGAAACTAATCGATTTCGGGTCTTTTTTCAGCGCGTCCGCCAAGTCTTTCAAATTCTTCAAAGGCGAATCCGCGTTCACCGCCACCATGCCATAATCCGTGCCAACCGCCGCCAACCAGCGCACATCTTTTTCGGTGTATTGACCGAATTTACCTTGCGCCAAATTCAATAAAGAGCCTGTTGAAAACGCCACAATCGCATCATTGTTCGCAGGGTCGTTCGCCACAATTTTGTTGTACGCCACCGCGCCCACGCCACCTGGCATATAAGTTACACGCATCGGTTTTGCCAACAAATTCGTGTCTTTCAAACCACTTTGTGCCAATTTACACGTCAAATCAAAACCGCCACCAGGTTTGGCTGGCGCAATACATTCAGGTTTGCTCGGCTCGCCCGCTTCCGCCGACTTATTGCCACAAGCAGACAAAGAAAACGCTGCCGCCAAAGCAGTCGCCACCATCAAATAAGATTTGTGTTGCATGATTATCTCCGATTCTCACATTTTACTTATCACTCGCGAACCCTTGTTCGCAGAAGCTGATGCAATATAATCAAGCCTTATCAGCCTGTCAAACAAAATTTAACAAAATCATATTTTATATAAAGAAAGCGCATAAATTGTTAAAACATTAACATTCACATCAAAACAAATGCCGTCTGCAGAACCCATTCCGCAGACGGCATCATTGATTTTCCAACATCAAACGTTTCAATCACATTTCATATCAGGCGTGCGCCACAGGACGCTCTCGGCGCAATAAAGTAATCAAATCAGAGAGTTGATTTTTCATTTGACGGCGGTCGATGATTTGGTCAATCGCACCTTTTTTCAGCAAAAATTCCGCACGTTGGAAACCTTCAGGCAAGGTTTCGCGCACCGTTTGCTCAATCACGCGCGGGCCAGCAAAACCAATCAAAGCGTTCGGTTCAGCCACCACCACATCGCCCAAAAAGGCAAAACTTGCCGACACGCCGCCCATGGTTGGGTCGGTCAAAACCGAAATAAACGGCAAACCTTTTTCGCTCAACAAATGCAAAGCCGCGCTGGTTTTGGTCATTTGCATCAAAGAATTCAAGCCTTCTTGCATACGCGCGCCGCCCGAAGCCGCCACGCAAATAAACGAGCAACCGTCAGCCGCCGCACGACGCACGCCTTGTACAAAACGTTCGCCCACAACCGAACCCATAGAGCCACCGATAAAACGGAATTCAAACGCCGCAATCACAACAGGCAAACCGTTCATCGTGCCTTTCATCACCACCATCGCATCGTCTTCGCCCGTGGTTTTGCGTGCAGAAGTTAAGCGTTCTGGGTATTTTTTGCTGTCTTTGAATTTCAAAATATCCATCGGTTTCACGTTCGCACCGATTTCTTCGCGTCCTGCTTCGTCCAACAACAAATCCAAGCGTTCACGAGCCGTCATCGCACCGTGATGGTCGCATTTTGGGCACACTTTACCGTTTTTCATCAAATCGGTTGCGTAAAGCGTTGCCGCGCAAGACGGGCATTTGTGCCACAAACCTTCAGGCACAGCCGAAGCGTTTTTATTTTCACGTTTAATTTTCGGGGGAAGAATTTTATCCAACCAGCTCATAAACTTATCCTTTTTAGCTGCAGACGGCATCGCTTGCCGTCCGAAACGCAATCTTGAACGCTGCAAACAAACAGCCAAGTTGCACATGCAAACTTCGGCAATATAGCCATTCACACCGTTTTTGACAACTGTTTTTTCAGTTTCAACACGCAAACAAAAACCGCCCAAACCTTCGTTTAGGCGGCAAAAAAGCTGTGAAAATCAAGGCTTCGCACATTTTTGGTCGATGTCTTTGAGTAATTGCGTCCAGCCTTTTTCATGAGTCAAAGTGAGTCGATAAAACAAGCGATGCACACAACCGCGTTTTTGTACCACGGTAAACGGCAATAATTTCGGTTGCCCGTCAATACCGTTGCCCAAATTGTAATACCAAGGCGAGCCCTTGCTTTGCGTATACCAAATCGGATAATTCACGCCCACTCTTTTTGCAAAATGACGCACATCATCTAAAGTGTCGCCTTTCTCGCCAACCATCGCCAAACCAATCAGCTTAACGCGTTTTTTATTCTGCTTTTTATACCACTTCGCCATCGTCGGCATTTCTTTCAAACATGGCGGACACCAAGGTGCCCACATATTCACAATTTGGTATTCGGTATCGATTTCCACAATCGGCTGCCCCGTTGCCGTCAAAGCCTGCTCTTCGTGCGTATTCAAATCGTATAAGCGACCGTCAGCCCAAGCTGCCGTACTCAAAGCCAAACCCAAAACCGCCACTCCCAGTTTCTTCAACATCATTCGCTCCTTATTTATTTACAAAAAATAACGTTTCGCATTATATTCCAAACAAAATTAGCCCAAAATTAGCCAAACCAAATATAAACGTTTTATCCCCTTTGTGCATTCAGAAAACATCAATTTTTCCCTTTTCACACAGATTTCACACAGATTTTGCCCAAAATCGCCGCCAGATGCCGTCTGCAAAAAGCAAAGCAACCGTAAAACTGCGCCTAGCAAAGTAAAAAATCGTTATAATGCACCCATTTTTACGCCAAACAGCTAGCCAAAATCATGCCTTGGAACATACCGATTTTGCTCACATGGATGCGCATTTTGCTGATTCCTGTGTTCACCATCTTATTTTATCTGCCTGAAAACTGGGTTAATCCACAAACGATTAACTGGACAGCCGCCGCCATTTTCAGTGCAGCCGCCATCACCGACTGGTTTGACGGCTATCTTGCACGCCGTTGGCAACAAACTTCCGATTTCGGTGCGTTTTTAGACCCCGTTGCCGACAAATTGATGGTTGCCGTTGCCCTGATTTTATTAGTGAGTTTGGGAAGAACCTACGCCCTTTTTGCCATGATTATCATCGGTCGCGAAATCACCATTTCCGC
>JAUNMN010000040.1 GCA_030531795.1 Neisseria sp. | reverse complement strand
AACGAAAAAGTAGACTACGAAGAGTATACGAAAAGTAAAAGTAGCTTAATACTGATAAATGATGTGAATAAATGCCGTCTGCAACTGCAGACGGCGGAATGTTTGTGGCTTAGGGAGTATATGAGAAAATATGATTATTTAATTGTAGGCAGTGGTTTATTCGGGGCAGTTTTCGCTCATGAAATGCGCAAAGCTGGCAAGAAATGTTTGATTTTAGAAAAGCGTGAACACATCGGAGGTAACATCTATACCGAAAATGTGGAAGGCATTAACGTGCATAAATATGGTGCACACATTTTTCATACCAGCAATAAAATGGTGTGGGATTATGTCAATTCTTTTGTGGAATTTAATCGTTATACCAATACGCCAGTGGCACGTTATCAAGACAAATTATTTAACTTGCCTTTTAATATGAATACCTTTTATCAATTGTGGGGTGTTAGAACACCTGATGAAGCCAAGCAGAAAATTGCTGAACAACGTGCTGAATATCAACACATTACCGAGCCTAAAAACTTGGAAGAACAAGCCCTTGTTTTAGTGGGTAAAGACATTTATGAAAAGCTGATTAAAGGTTATACCGAAAAACAATGGGGACGACCTGCGACCGAAATCCCTGCTTTTATCATCAGACGCATTCCTTTGCGTTTTACTTTTGACAATAACTACTTTAATGACACTTATCAGGGCATTCCTATTGGTGGCTATACTCAATTGATTGAAAAGATGATTGACGGCATAGACATTCATTTAAATACCGATTTTTTGGAAAATCGTGAACACTGGCAAGGTTTGGCAGAGAAAGTAGTTTATACAGGCAAAATAGATGATTTCTTTAACCACCAATTTGGTTTATTGGATTATCGCAGTTTGCGTTTTGAAAGCGAAATTTTAGATATAGATAATTATCAAGGTAATGCCGTAGTTAATTACACCGAAGCTAATGTTCCGTTTACTCGCATTATTGAGCATAAACATTTTGAATTTGGCACACAAGCTAAAACGGTGATTACTCGTGAGTATCCACAAGATAAATCCGTTGATAATGAAGCCTATTACCCAATTAACGATGATAAAAATCAGCAAATTTATCAGCAATATAAGGTGTTAGCTGATGAATTGCCTAATGTTATTTTTGGCGGACGATTGGCGGAATACAAATATTACGATATGCACCAAGTGATAGAAAGTGCTTTAAATGCATCAAAACAGGAGTTAAATTATGAATGATATTTTTATTGCACTTGCAACGCATAAAAAGGTGGATTTTCCAACGGAGTTAGATAATTGCTATTATCCAATGCAGGTAGGCGTTGGCGATGATATTGCAGATTATTTAAGAGAAAATACACCTAATAGTGATAATATTGCACATAAAAACCCTAATTTTTGTGAATTAACTGTTTTATATTATATGTGGAAAAATGTACAAGCAGATATTGTGGGGCTTGTGCATTATAGGAGATATTTTTATGTGAAACGACCTTATTGGCAATATTTTTTCTTTAAACTTAAAGGTTTGAGTTACGATGAAAAGCAAAAAGTCAGATGGCGATTGGCTCGTAAGTCTGACATTGTGGCGATTTTAAATGAATATGATTTAATTATTCCTTTACCTCATTCTTATTTATTTGAAAAACAAACAATTAGAGAGCAGTATGAGTTTGCTCATCATCTACACGATTGGTTGCAACTAAAAGAAGTTGTGCGTGATTTATATCCTGATTATTTGAGCGTTTTTGAAAAAGTAGAGAATGGTAATACACTTTATTCAGGCAATATGTTTATTGGTAAAAAAGAGATTGTGAATGAATATTGTCAATGGTTGTTTACAATCCTATTTGAGTTGGAAAGACGAGTAGATATTTCAAATTACACGGTCTATCAGCAGCGGTTATTTGGCTTTTTATCGGAAAGATTATTTACGGTTTGGTTGGTTTATCATCAACAGAAATTCAAAATTTATGAACTTAAAGTGAAAAATATTGAGACAGACATTTAGTTAAATTGGTTTGGATTTGTATTTAAGCAGTAAGATTGTTTAAAGATAAAAATATTTGACAAGAAAAAAGCGAACAATGTTGATAGTACAGTGCACACAGCACATGAAATTATAGTTAGTTTTAATGCAGAGAAATATTATAATCAACTGACAGAATAAGATAAGCAACAATGTGCTTATTTATGTGAAAACGTTTTAGAGATAGACAAATATGAAAGCGATGATTTTGGCGGCGGGGCGTGGGGAGCGGATGCGTCCTTTGACGGATACTTTGCCCAAGCCTTTGTTGCAAGTGGGCGATAAGCCTTTAATTGCGTGGCATTTGTGCCGTCTGCAGGCGGTGGGCATCACGGAAATCGTGATTAACCATGCTTGGTTGGGCGATAAAATTGAGGAAACTTTGGGCGATGGTTCGCAGTATGGTGTGCGCATTTCGTATTCGCCCGAACGCAATGGTGGTTTGGAAACAGCAGGTGGCATTGCAACGGCTTTGCCGCTGTTGGGCGATGAACCGTTTTTGGTGATTAACGGCGATGTCTTAACCGACATTGATTTTACGCAGGTTTTTGAGGTTGCCGAACGCGTGAAGCAGAAAAATTTATCGGCGTATTTGTGGCTGGTGGACAATCCCGAACACAATGCCAAAGGCGATTTTTCTTTGCAAAACGATGGCAGCGTTTTGTCGCAAAGTGAGATGGGCAAAGCACTGACGTTTAGCGGCATGGGCGTGTATCAGCCTGCTTTGTTTGCACAAACGCCTGCACATCAAGCAGCAAAACTTGCGCCTTTATTGCGTTCGGCGATGGATGCTGGCGAAGTGGCTGGCGAACATCATCAGGGTTTGTGGTTGGACGTGGGAACGGTGGAACGTTTGGCGGAGGCGAATCGTTTGGCGGCGACTTGGCGTTAAATCGTGCTTATGGTTTTGCCTAATGGCAGCTTTCGGTTGCAGACGGCATATGCGTTAAATGACTCAAAAAGAGCGAAGCGATTCGCTCTTTTTTGTGTTTATGGTGTTGGTTTTGCCATATTGATGGCATATTTTCTTATTTTTAGAAATAATATTTTAAAATAAAAATTAATTTGAACTTTTATTTCAAATTTGGTGTTTGTGTGTTATTTCGTGCTGGATTTTCTTGTGTCAAGTTTGTTAAATTTTGTTAGTATACGTCAGTAAATAACAAGGGAGGTCGTTGCAAAACGATGAGCAAAGCTATGACACAAAACATACAATCAACGTGGCAATCACGAATCAAAGCATTAGGGCCAGGTTTGCTGGTGGCATCGGCGGCGGTGGGCGGTTCGCATTTAATCGCATCCACGCAAGCGGGTGCGCTTTATGGCTGGCAGCTGGCGATTATCATCATTTTGGCGAATGTGCTGAAATATCCGTTTTTCCGCTTTTCGGTGGATTACACCATGCAATCGGGCAAAAGTTTGATTGAAGGTTATGCGCAAAAAAGCAAAGCCTATTTGTGGGCATTTGTGATTTTGAGCGTTACTTCGGCAACGATTTCTACGGGCGCGCTTGCTTTGCTGACGGCATCGATTTTGAAAATGGCGTTGCCGTTTGAAATTGCCATGCCTGTTTTGATGGTGGCGTTGATGGCGGTAACGGTTGCCATTGTGTTGGGCGGACATTTCAAAGTGTTGGACAAAATCACGAAAGTGATTATGTTTGCTTTGACTTTGAGCACGGTTGCGGCAGTGGTGGTGGCGATGTTTAAAGGTTCACAAATGCAGGCAGATTTTATTGAAGCGTCGCCGTGGAACTTGGCTTCTTTGGGTTTTGTGGTGGCACTGATGGGCTGGATGCCTGCGCCTTTGGAAGTTACCGCCGCAAATTCTATGTGGATTTTGGCGAAACAAAAAGAGGGCAAAACTTCGCTCAAAGACGCGATTTTTGATTTTGATTTAGGCTTTTGGACTTCGGCTGTGTTGGCAGTGATTTTCTTGGCTTTGGGCGTGTTGGTGCAATACGGCAACGGCGAAGAAGTGAAATTGCAAGGCGGCGCATACGTTGGGCAACTCATCAATATGTATGCCGCAACCATAGGCGAATGGTCGCGCTTGTTGGTGATTTTCATCGCGTTTGCTTGTATGTTTGGCACATTATTGACCGTGGTGGACTTGTATGGCCGAATGTTGGCGGAATCGCAACGCCTGATTTTACGCAACACTTACAGCCGCAAAGTCATGGCATTTTGGTCTTTGTATTCCGCGATTACAGGTTTGATTTTGGTGTTGGCATTTAAAGGCGCGCTCGGCGAAATGCTGAACTTCGCCATGATTGCCGCCTTTTTGAGCGCACCTGCCTACGCGTGGCTGAACTATTCTCTCGTGCGCCAAGAACGCGAAGTCAAAATCAGCAGCGGCTTACACATCTTGGCTTTGCTGGGTTTGGTGTATTTAACAGGCTTCGCCTTATTGTTTTTATTACACCATTTTGGCTTGTTGGCTTAATTGAAAGCATACGATGCCGTCTGCGTCTAGGGATTTTCTTTAGTCGCAGACGGCATTTCTTTTATAATCGCGAATTTGGGTAAACAGCGAAACGGTTGAAACATGAATCAAAAAGCGGTGCGGATTTTGGGGATAGACCCTGGCAGCAGAATCACGGGTTTTGGCGTGATTGATGTTATCGGGCGCGAGCAGATTTATGTTGCTTCGGGTTGCATCAAAACCATTCCGAATGATGAGTTGGCGGGGCGCATCGGTGTGATTGTGGAACATTTGAACGAAATCATCGATGTGTACAAACCGCAACAAGCGGCGGTGGAGCAGGTGTTTGTGAACGTGAATCCTGCGGCAACTTTGATGCTGGGGCAGGCACGCGGTGCGGCGTTGGCAGCTTTGGTGATGCGTGGTTTGCCTGTTTACGAATACACCGCTTTGCAGGTGAAACAAGCGGTGGTGGGCAAGGGCAAGGCGGCGAAAGAACAGGTGCAGCACATGGTGGTGCAAATGTTGCGCTTGTCGGGTACGCCGCAAGCCGATGCGGCAGACGGTTTGGCGGTGGCACTGACCCACGCGCTGCGTAATCAAGGTTTGGCACAACGCCTAGACCCGAATGGTTTGAGCATTAAAGGTGGACGTTTTCAGTGAGTTTGGTGAGTTAAGATGCGAGATGCCGTCTGCACTGTTAAGGCAACTGTCTCTGTGGTTTGGTAAAAGAGACTTTCTTCAGTGCAGACGGCATCGTTTTATGTTTACTGTTCAGCTGTCTCTGTAGCTTCGCTAGCGGAATTTCTTTCAACTGCAGACGGCAACTTCAAAAAATGTTCCCGATAATGGCGCATTTCTTCAATGCTTTCCAAAATATCGTCCAAAGCCAAATGGGAACCGCGTTTGACCACGCCTTTGGCAACGGCAGGATGCCAGCGACGTGCCAACTCTTTGAGCGTGGAAACGTCTAAATTGCGGTAGTGAAAATACGCTTCCAAACGCGGCATATAACGCAACATAAAACGGCGGTCTTGATGAATGGTATTGCCACACATCGGACTGGCGCCCGCAGGAATCCATTGTGCCAAAAAGTCCAGCAAGGCTTGTTCTACTTGCGCTTCACTGTGTTGCGACTCGCGCACGCGTTGGGTTAAACCCGAGCGACCATGCGTTTGTACACACCATTCGTTCATATTGTTCAACACTTCATCGCTTTGATGAATCGCGTAAACAGGCGATTGTGCCAGCACATTCAAATCTTTATCGGTAATCACCATCGCAATTTCAATCACGCGGTCGGTTTCGGGGTTCAAACCCGTCATTTCCATGTCTAACCAACACAAATTGTCTGCGTTTTGCATTTTGTTTCCTTTATTTTTTGTACGTTTGCTACGCTTGCCGTCTGCACTTGCCCACAAGACTGCATTCATTCTTCCATTTCCAATACGCTCAAACCAGGTAAGCTGGCAAAACCTTCATCGCGCACGATTTGGCAGAAATTGTCTAAATAACTTTTGTTTGCGTCTTCCACCCGCATCGCCGCGTAAAGCTCGCTTTGCAAACCATCATCGCTAATGCGGCGCGAAATCACATAACCTTTTTCCAAATACGGCATCACCGTCCAATACGGCAAAGCCGCGATGCCGCGCCGACTGGCAACCAGCTGAATAATCGCAATCGTCAATTCGCTGTGGCGGCGCGCAGGATTGATGCCTTGTGGCAACAAAATCTTGCGTAACAAATCCAACATATCGTCAGGCACAGGATACGTAATCAGCGTTTCATCAGCAAAATCAGCGGCTTGCCACGCCTCCTTTTCCGCAAGCGGATGGTCTTTGGCACAAATGCCCACCATTTCATAGGCAAAAAGCGGTTGATAGGCAATGCCTTGCGTTGGCACGGCTTCCGACACAATCGCCAAATCGGCACGATGAGTGAGCAAAAGTGCCACAGGGTCAGCCTGAAAACCCGACACAATGTCCAATTCCACTTGCGGCCACAGCGGACGAAACACGCCCATCGCAGGCATCAGCCAGTCAAAGCAAGTGTGGCATTCCACCGCCACTCGCAATTCGCCCGCTTCGCCTTCAATGATTTGCGCCAAATCGCGTTCCGCCGCCGCCACTTGTGGCAACAAATCGCGTGCCAATTGCAGCAAACGCTCGCCAGCAGGCGTAAAACGCAGCGGCGTGGATTTGCGTTCAAACAAAGGCGTTTCGTAGTAATTTTCCAAAGCACGAATTTGGTGCGACAGCGCAGACTGGGTTAAAAACACCCGTTTTGCCGCCAAAGACACGCTGCCCGTTTCTTCCAATGCCAATAAAGTGCGCAAATGGCGTAGTTCAATAATCGAATCCATTGTTCACCCCTTTTTATGCCGTCTGCGACCGAAGGAAGTCCCTCTGCGAAGCTGTAGGGACGACTGAACTAGTCCCGCAACGAAGCTGTTGGAACACTTAACGCGCAGACTTGGTTTGCAAGAACATAATATTAAAAGAATTCATGTCTATGTCGCAATCACTAAAATGATTTTCAAGTGAAAAAGTGAAATGTCTAAATTAGCTGCTTCAACGGTTTTATGGGTATATTTGCTTCGATTGCAGACGGCATCGCGTCAAAATTCAAAGCGAAATATTAAAAAAATTCATCTTTTGATGAAAATAAACCGTTTGCCCACTAGACAAAATCAGCACAAAATAGCACCATTCCGTTTTTGTCATTTGCCCGATTTTGCTGAAATAAAAGGTAAAATCAGCAAATCTCATTTCACATTCATCATTTAACACACTCATGGAGTAGCAAATGAATACATTTCACTTATCAGGCTATCCACGCATCGGTGCGAAGCGTGAGCTGAAATTTGCGGTTGAAGCGTTTTGGAAAGGCGCAAAATCAGAAGCCGAATTGCAAGAAGTGGCGGCAGAAATCCGCCGTTTGAACTGGGCAACCCAAAAAGCTGCAGGCGCAGACTTGTTGCCAGTGGGCGATTTTTCGTTCTACGACCACGTTTTAGACTTGTTATGCACTTTGGGTGCGATTCCAAAACGTTTCGGTTTTGACGCAGCAAACTTAACTTTGCCTGAATACTTCCAGTTGGCACGCGGTAACGCCACGCAATTTGCGATGGAAATGACCAAATGGTTTGATACCAACTACCACTACATCGTTCCAGAATGGCACGCCGACACTGAATTCAATGTGAACGCGAAAAACTTGATTGCCCAAATCAAAGAAGCTAAAGCACAAGGCTACGACATCAAACCCACTTTAGTTGGCCCAGTTACCTTGATTTGGTTGGGTAAAGTGAAAGACGAAGACCCATCTTTCCGCCGCATTAAATTATTGCCAAAAATCAAAGCGGCTTACGCACAATTATTGCGTGAGTTGGCAGCAGAAGGCGTGGATTGGATTCAAATTGACGAGCCGATTTTGGCTGCTGACACGCATTTGCCTTGGGTTGAAGCCTTCCCTGAAATGTATCAAGAGTTGGCAAACTGCGGCGTGCGCATCGTGTTGGGTACATACTTCGCAGGCGTGGCAGAACACGTTAAGTTGTTGAGCAACTTGCCAGTACACGGCGTACACATCGACTGCGTGCGTGCACCTGAACAATTGGCGGTGTTTGCTGAACAATTCCCAGCAAGCAAAGTATTGTCTGTAGGTTTGGTGGACGGTCGCAACGTTTGGCGTGCGAACTTGAGCAAAATCATCGACACTTTAGAGCCAGTTAAAGCCAAATTCCAAAACAATTTGTGGATTGCGCCTTCTTGCTCATTGTTGCACAGCCCACAAGATTTGGCGGTTGAAGAAAAATTAGACCCAGAAATCAAATCTTGGATGGCGTTTGCTGCACAAAAATTGGTTGAATTGGGTGTGATTAAACAAGCATTGGCTCACGGCAAAGACGCGGTTGCAGAGGCGATTGCAGCTTCTGATGCAGCAGCGGCTGACCGTGCAACCAACAAAAAAATCCACAATGATGCGGTTCAAGCACGCGTAGCGGCATTGCCAGCTGGTGCAGACCAACGCAAATCGCCATTTGCTGAACGCATTAAAGCGCAACAAGCATGGATGAACTTGCCTGTGTTGCCAACCACAACCATCGGTTCATTCCCACAAACTGCCGAAATTCGTCAAGCGCGTGCTGCGTTCAAAAAAGGCGAATTGTCAGCAGCGGATTACGATGCAGCGATGAAAAAAGAAATCGCGTATTGCGTGGAAGAGCAAGAGAAATTGCAAATCGACGTGCCAGTACACGGCGAAGCCGAGCGTAATGACATGGTGGAATATTTCGGCGAACAATTGGCGGGCTACTGCTTTAGCCAATTCGGTTGGGTTCAATCTTACGGTTCACGCTGCGTGAAACCGCCAATCATTTTCGGCGACGTTTCTCGTCCAAATCCAATGACAGTTTACTGGTCTTCATACGCACAAACTTTGACCAAACGCCCAATGAAAGGCATGCTGACTGGTCCAGTTACCATGTTCAAATGGTCGTTTGTACGCGATGACGTGCCTTTGAGCGTGGTGGCAAAACAAATCGCTTTGGCATTGAACGATGAAGTGTTGGATTTGGAAAAAGCAGGCATCAAAGTGATTCAAATTGACGAACCTGCGATTCGCGAAGCAATGCCATTGAAAAAATCACAATGGGACGAGTATTTGACTTGGGCGTGCGAAGCCTTCCGCTTGTCATCAACTGGCGCAGAAGACAGCACCCAAATCCACACTCATATGTGCTACTCAGAGTTCAACGACATCTTGCCAGCGATTGCGGCAATGGATGCCGACGTGATTACGATTGAAACTTCACGCTCTGACATGGACTTGCTCAAAGCGTTTGGCGATTTCAAATATCCAAACGACATCGGCCCAGGTGTATACGACATCCACAGCCCACGCGTGCCGACTACTGGCGAAGTGGAACACTTGTTGCGCAAAGCAATGGACGTTGTGCCAGTTGAGCGTTTGTGGGTGAACCCAGACTGCGGTTTGAAAACGCGCGGTTGGAAAGAAACCATCGAGCAGTTGGAAGTGATGATGGACGTAACCCAAAAATTGCGTGCTGAATTGAAAAACTAATCGCTGATGAAAATGATGCCGTCTGCAGGATAGAATAAAACCCGCAGACGGCATTTTCATTTGTAGTCAGCTTTTTTGCACTTCATTACAAGCCAACCTGCAATGATTTACGCATTTAGACGCTGTTTAACACAAAAAATTGTAAGATGGCGGCGTTTTACAGCATTTATCTCTTCATTCAGTTTTATATTCAAAAGGACAAAATCATGAAAAAAGTTGCTTTAATCGGTTCAATCATCGCCGCTTTGGCATTGACCGCTTGCGCGTCAGGCGAGCATCGCGAACGCGGTGCGCGTGAAGGCAAACATGGTACGCACAAAGAAATGCGTCATCATGGCGGCGAACACATGAAAGCAGGTCGCGACGGTTTGCCACGCGAGTTCGCACGTTTGAATTTGAGCGAAGAACAAAAAACCAAAATCAAAGCGATTGTAGAAGCCAACCAAGCGGCGATGCAAAACATGGAGAAACCGCAAGCCAAAACACGCGAAGCGGTGGACTACAATCAAGCATTTAATGAACAAGCGGCACGTCAAGAAATTGCGCAACGCCAGCAGCAACACGCCGAAATGCAAATCCGCCACATGAAAATGAAGCACGAAATCATGCAAGTTTTGACGGCGGAACAACGAGAACAGTTGCAAAGCAAAGGCGACAAAAAACGCGGCATGTAATCGCGTCGCGCGATGAATGTTGGCGTTTCCCAAAATGGCGCGGCAACTGACAAAAAACGTCAGCTTACGCCATTTGAGCGACAAAAACAGTAAACGCGTGAAAACAAAACTGCAGACGGCAAACAGAAATTCCATCTATTTGCCGTCTGCGTTTTTTATTTTTCATTTAAAAACAATAAATAATAAAAATATTCTGAAATTTTGAATTTTTGGCACACGATATGCTTGAAGTAAGGCAGTAGCAGTGAATGCTGGCGGGATAGGGGGTATTCGGTTGGCATTCATGGCTATCTTTTCTATGTACTTAAGCAAGTCAAGCATAAAAACGGGTAATATAATAAGAAAGACATTTTTGCCGCCCTGCGTTTTGGGGGAAACAACGGGCGGCGATTATTTTCAAGTCTTTGCGGGTTTTAGAGTAGACCATTTCTCACAGAGGTAAAAACATCATGAAAACAAAACAAGCTGGCTTCACTTTAATTGAACTGATGATTGTGGTGGCGGTAATCGGGATTTTGTCGGTTATTGCCTTGCCCACTTATCAAAACTATGCGGCACGCGCGCAATTAACGGAAGCGCTTTCTCTTGCCGACGGGCAAAAAAATGCGGTTTCATCTTATTTCTTGGAACACGGCGCGTTTCCTAAAGACAATGCGCAAGCGGTGATTGCCGACAATATTTCGGGTAAATATGTGGCATCTGTGAAGGTGAACAACCTTGCAGACGGCACACAAACAGGTCAAAAAACAGGCAAAATCGTGGCGACTTTGCGTTCAAACGAAGATGTGGCAACGGATTTGCATGGCGTGAAATTGACTTTGCAAACGAATGTGAGCGCAGACGGCTCATCGGGCGCGCTGGTGTGGGATTGCCATGTAGCGAAATCTGATGGTGCGGCGTTGGACGACAAATACTTGCCAGCAAGTTGCCGTTCGGGTGCGAGTAACACGCCTGCAAGTGGTACAAATTAAGCTGTCTTTTTTGAGCGTATCTTCGGATACGCTTTTTTTTGTTTGTGAGATTTGGTAAGCAAGTGCGGCACGCGTTGGTTTTGTCATTTCGTGGCGCAGGCAAAATGTGATACGCTAGGCGCGTTTGCAACAAAGGACGAGAAAAATGAAAACGTGGTTCAGTGCTTTGCCCGTGTGGATTGTGTTGCTGGACATGGTCTACGGCTTCGGTTTGAACATTAGCCAAAGCGTCATCACGAGCAGCGAAAGCCTGCCTGCCGACGGTTTGGCGGTTAGCCCCGCGATTGCGTTTGACGGTTTGCAGGTGTTGGCAAACGGCGGCATGGTGCTGATTATCGGCTTTGGTTTGCTGGTGTTGCTGCGCTTGAATCGCACGGTTTTACACGGCGTGGCGATGCAGTTGGGCGTGTTTTCGGTGTTGGGTTTGATTGCGGTGGCGGCATTTGCCTTGCCGTCGTGGTGGGAATGGCTGTGGAGCATTGCGGGTTTGTTGGGCGGCACGCCAACGATTTCGTGGTCGAATCCGCGTTATTTGTTGGTGGCACTGTGTTTGCCGTGGGTTGCCGCTCTGTTGGTGTGGCGACTGTTTGGCTGGTATCGTTTGGCGAGATTGCAGGAAACGGCTGGCGCGCATGATGCGCATTGAATATTTGTTTACGATATGGATTCCAGCAGAAAACAGCAGCAAAGTTTAATATTGTTTATCAATGTCTTATTTAATTTCCAGTTCCAGTAGATTGAAAAAGCAAGACTTTGTTTTGATACTGAGATAATATGGATTTGAGTTGAGTAGTAATAATGAGCAATAAGATTTTTAGGAAAGAGAAAAAATGGTAGCAAATAAAAGCAAAACATTGATGAGTTTCATTTTGGCAGGTGCATTGTCTAGCCCTATGGCTTTATCTTTTGCGTCTGATTTTGAAATGAAGCAAGTTGGTAATGAAAGACGTGGTGTGATTTCGGCTTCATCTTTGGAAGTTAAAGACCCTTTTGCGGTTGACCCGATTTCAGCAAATCATAAATCACATGTTGAGACAAGAGATGCCGACACGAAAGTCATCTCGCCAGAATCAGCAAAAAGAGCAGCGGTTAATTTTGTGAAAACCAAATATCGCAGTAAAAATGTTTGGGTTCAAGATATTGATTTAGAACATAAACGTGGCGATGTTTATTACGAAGTTGAGCTTTCAGCTGATGGTGGGCGTGAGGTGAATGTTGAAGTCAATGCCAAAAATGGCAAGATTAGACGTTCTTTTTAATCAAGGCTTTAGAACAACAGTTTAAGCGATGATGCCGTCTGCGAATATTCAAATTGCAGACGGCATTTTCATTATGTTCACGAAAAATGTTCACGCAAACCGCGTTTATTCCGCAAGGTTTTCACCCACAATCACTGTATTGAGTTCGTCTAATTTCAAGCGTCTTTGCCACGCGTCGCGAATGTCGTTCA
>JAUNMN010000066.1 GCA_030531795.1 Neisseria sp. | reverse complement strand
CAACAAAGGAAAAATTCATGAGCAAACCATTTCTTCAGTCTTTAATCAAAAAATCGCACGCTGCCGACATCAGCAATGCCAGCGACAATCCTGCGTTTTCGCACATCATGCAACAGCATCTGTCGCGTCGCAGTTTGTTGCAAAGCATGGGCGCCATCGGTGCGGCGGCGGCTTTGCCCAGCTTGGGTGCGTTGGCAAATTCGCCTGCCCACGCTGCTGGCATGAAACCTTTGCCTAAAGCCTTGTCTTTAGGTTTTCAAAGCGTGCCATTTTCCACTGCAGACGGCATCGTTGTGCCAAAAGGTTACACCGCACGCGTGTTGTACGCTTGGGGCGACGCGGTTGGCTTGGCGAATAATCTGCCTGCGTTCAAACAAGACGGTTCAAACAGCAGCAGCGAGCAAGCGGCGCAAGCAGGCATGAATCACGACGGCATGGCGTTTTTCGCCCTGCCCTTGGGTTCAAGCAACAGCGAACGCGGTTTGTTGGCGATGAATCATGAATACATCGACAATGGTTTGCTGTTTGCAGACGGCACAGCCAACTGGTCTCTGGACAAAGCGCGCAAAGGGCAAAATGCCATGGGCGTGTCGGTGATTGAAGTGCGCCGTCAAGGTGCAGGCTGGCAAGTGGTTCGCCCGTCTGCTTACGCGCGTCGCATCACCGCCAACACGCCGATGAAAATCACGGGTGCTGCCAAAAATCATCGTCTGATGAAAACCGCTGCCGACCCCAAAGGCGACACGGTGTTAGGCACGATGCAAAATTGTGCCAACGGTTTCACGCCGTGGGGAACGTATCTCACTTGCGAAGAAAACTGGAGCGACATTTTCACCAAAGCATCGGGCGACATCAACGCGCTGGAAAAACGCTACGGCATCGGCAAGGAAGAAAGCGACTATTTGTGGAGCAAAGTCGATAGCCGTTTTGATGCCGACAAAAACCCAAATGAGCCAAACCGCTTCGGTTGGGTGGTGGAAATCGATCCGTTCAATCCGAAATCCACGCCACGCAAACACACGGCACTCGGGCGTTTCAAACACGAAGGTGCGCAAATGACGATTACGCCAAGCAAACGTTTGGCGGTGTACATGGGCGACGACCAACGCTTTGAATACATTTATAAATTTGTTTCCAGCAAACCGTATCGCGAAGGCATGCAACACCGCGAATACAATATGCGTTTGCTGGAAGAAGGCACGCTTTACGTTGCCCGTTTTGACAGCGACGGCACAGGCGTGTGGCTGCCTTTGGTACACGGACAAAACGGTTTGACCGCGGCAAACGGTTTCAGCGACCAAGGCGAAGTGCTGATTAAAACGCGCATGGCAGCGGATTTACTCGGTGCAACCAAAATGGACAGACCCGAATGGATTGCGTCTGACCCGTTTCGCGCGGGCAGCTTGTATTGCACCTTAACCAACAACAACCAACGCGGTGCAGACGGCAAACCTGCACCCGATACCGCCAATCCACGTGCCAACAACCGTTTTGGCCACATCATTCATTGGCAAGAGCAAAACGGCGATGGCACGCAAACCCAATTCACTTGGGATATTTTGGTGTTGGCAGGCAATCCTGCGTCCAACAAAGCCGAACACCAAGGCAATATTCAAGGCGACGCGTTCGGCAGCCCAGACGGTTTGTCGTTTGACCATCGCGGCGTGTTGTGGATACAAACCGACGTTTCCTCATCTACGCTCAATCTCAAAGAATACGCAGGCATGGGCAACAATCAAATGGTCGCCACCATTGTCGGCAGCGGCGAATACCGCCGTTTTCTCACTGCCCCCAACGGCGCGGAAGTAACAGGCATCGCCTTCACGCCCGACAACAAAACCTTGTTCATCAATATTCAACACCCCGGTGAACCCGCCAACGGCTTGTCCGACCCCGCCAATCCGAAAGCGATTTCATCGTGGCCAGACGGCGACGCTGGCGGCAGACCGCGTTCGGCAACCGTGGTGATTACCAAAGACGATGGCGGTTTCATCGGCGC
>JAUNMN010000039.1 GCA_030531795.1 Neisseria sp. | reverse complement strand
ATCGGACGATTATCGCTGGTGTTCATACTGCAGACGGCATCAAAATCAAAAGGGCGATTATACCGAATTCGCTTTCAGCGTGAAGTTTAAATCGGTAAGTTTGGCTTGGATTTGCGCAAATGGATTGAGAGAAAGTGGGCTTTGTGTTAATTTGTGGGCGTGTGAATTTTGGATAAAAATGGAGTGAAAAATGAAAAAAATTGAAGCGATTATTAAGCCATTTAAATTAGACGATGTGCGCGAAGCCTTAACCGACATCGGCATTTCGGGCATGACAGTTACTGAAGTGAAGGGTTTTGGTCGCCAAAAAGGGCATACCGAAATTTATCGCGGCGCGGAATACGCGGTGGACTTTTTGCCTAAAATCAAATTGGAGTTGGTGTTGCGCGATGAACAAGTGGAACAAGCGGTGGAAGTGATTATTGAAGCGGCGCGTTCAGGTAAAATCGGCGATGGCAAAATTTTTGTGTTGCCTGTGGAAGAGGCGATTAGAATTCGCACGGGCGAAACGTCTGACGCGGCTTTGTAAGATAAGTTGTTAAAAAAACAATAAATTAGAATAAATGCCGTCTGCGATTTGAAGTTGCAGACGGCATTTTTATTGTTTGGTTTGCGAAAGATGAACAGGCATGGCGTGATTGCTGAAGCGGTTTGCCTATATAATAGACAACTTTTGGCAGCTTATGGCTGAAAAATCAATATAAACAGACTAAATTTTATTCACACACATCAAAGGTTTCGCTTTATGGACGACCCGCTCTTACTCAGTCGCATACAATTTGCCCTGAACATCAGTTTTCATATTTTATTTCCCACCATTAACATCGCATTGGCATGGCTGGTGGTGTTTTTTCGGCAACGCTATCACCGCACCAATGACGAGGGTTGGTTGTCAGCTTATCGTTTTTACACGAAAGTGTTTGCGCTCACCTTTGCCATGGGCGTGGTCAGCGGCGTTACGATGAGTTTTCAGTTTGGCACAAACTGGCCTGGTTTCATGGAAAAAGCGGGCAATGTGGCAGGGCCGCTATTGGGTTATGAAGTGTTGACCGCCTTTTTCTTGGAGGCAGGCTTTTTGGGCATCATGTTGTTTGGGCGCGAACGAGTGAGTCGCAAAGTGCATACGGCAGCTTCAGTGATTGTGGCGGCAGGGACAACTCTATCGGCATTTTGGATTTTGTCGCTCAATTCATGGATGCAAACGCCACAAGGTTATACCTTGAGTGCAGACGGCATCGTGCATGTTGCCAGCTGGTTTGAGATTGTGTTCAATCCATCGTTTCCTTATCGTTTGGCACACATGTTGCTGGCTTCCACTTTAACCACTGCTTTTTTGGTTACGGGTTTGGCAGCATGGCAATTGCTGAAAGGCAAAGGCAATGAAGCCACGCCTAAAGTATTGAAAACGGGTTTGATTTTGGCGGCGATTGCCATTCCTTTACAGATTTTCGCAGGCGATGCACATGGTTTGAACACCTTAAAACACCAGCCAGCCAAAATCGCGGCGATGGAAGGGGTGTGGCACACTGAAAAAGGGGCGCCTGTTTTGCTGTTTGCCTTGCCCAATGAACAAGAGCAACGCAATGACTATGCGATTGGCATTCCTAAAGGTGCGTCTTTGATTTTGACCCACGATTTAAACGGCGAGATTAAAGGTTTGAACGAATTTGCCGATAAACCGCCTGTGATACCGATGTTTTGGGGCTTTCGCATCATGGTGGGCATGGGCATGCTGATGCTGTTGGTGAGTTGGTATGGCGTGTATCGTTTGCGTCAAAACCGTTTCCAAGTGGAAGGTTTGCCCAAACATTTATTGCAAGTCTTGTCGGCGATGACTTTTTCAGGTTGGGTTGCCACTTTGGCGGGGTGGTATGTTACCGAAATCGGACGACAGCCGTTTTTGGTGTATGGCGTATTGCGTACCGAAGATGCGGTAACGCAAGTGCAGCCTGCTGGCAATATTTTGATTTCATTGGCTTTATACAGCGTGTTTACCTTGGTTTTGCTCGGTGCTTATGTGACCGTGTTGAAGCACATGGCTGAACATGCCGACCACTAAAACGAGGGCTGAACAATGGATTGGCATACGATTTTATCTTATCTCTTTCTCGGTTTGCTCGGCTTTTCGGTGAGCATGTATGCGGTGTTGGATGGTTTTGATTTGGGCGTGGGCATGCTGATGCCGCGTGCCAAAAAAGAAGAACACAACACCATGATAGGCTCAATCGGCCCATTTTGGGATGCAAACGAAACCTGGTTGGTGTTGGCGGTGGGTGTGTTGTTCATCGTGTTTCCATCGGCACATGCCTTGATTTTGGGCGAATTGTATTTGCCCGTAACCCTGATGCTGTTGGCGATTATGATACGCGGCGTGGCGTTTGACTTTAGGGTAAAAGCCCGTCCACAGCATCAGCCCTTGTGGAATTTTGTTTTCCAAGCCGCATCGGGCGGCATGGCTTTGAGCCAAGGTTATATGTTGGGGCGTTATGTAACGGGTTTTCAAGACAGCTTCATCGACCATTTATTTGCCATCGGTATTGCCTTGTCGGTGCCAGCGGTTTATGTGTTGTTGGGTGCAACGTGGTTGCTGGTGAAAACCGAGGGCGAGTTGCAAGAAAAAGCACGGCAATGGGCAAATCAAGCGTGGTATCCCGTGGTGCTGTGTTTGGTGTTGGTGTCTTTGGCAACGCCTTATGTCAGCAGCACCGTGTTCACACGTTGGTTTAGCATGCCCAATATCTTGTTTTTGTTGCCAATTCCACTGATTACCGCTTTTGCCTTGTGGCGCGTGAGAGCCTTGCTGTTGAGCGAGCGCATCAAAACCGAAAAAATGTGGCAACCGTTTGCTTTAACCGCCTTGTCGCTGGTGTTGAGTGCCATCGGTTTGGGTATCAGCCTGTTTCCTTATGTGGTGATTGACACCATGTTGGTTACGGATGCCGCCGCCAGCACGCCGACTTTAGTCGTTACCCTGATTGGCGTGGCATTGACTGTGCCGATGATTTTGGCGTACACCATTTTTGCTTATTGGGTGTTCCGCGGCAAAGCCAAGCATTTGGTCTACGGTTAAACTTTAAATGAGTAATCAAACATAAAGCAATAAAAATGCCGTCTGCACTTTGAGGTTGCAGACGGCATTTTTGTTCTCAAGTTTTCATCAAGCGATGATTTTTATGCGCTTATTTTGAGAAGTATTTGTTGAAAATTTTGTCGTATTCGCCAGATTCGCGAACTTTTTTCAGCGATTCGTTGAGCAAGTTTAAGGTTTCGGTGTCGCCTTTTCGGGTTACGAAGCCGTAGTGTTCTTGTTCAAAATCAGGGATTTCAACCATGGTGAAACCTTTGTCGCTGTTGTTTTTGATGTAGTTGCCTACAACTGCGCTGTCGCTGACAACTGCGTCCAAACCGCCGTTTTCCAACTCTTTAATCACCAATGTAACGTTTTCAAAGCGAGCGATTTTGGCACTGTCTGCGCCGAGCAATTTGGTAGCCGCCAAGTCGCCTGTGTTGCCTGTTACCACGCCAACTTTATTGACTTTTTTCAAATCTTCAGCCGATTGAATTTGTTTGCCTTTTTGTACCAAAATCACTTGTTTCACGTCAAAATAAGATTCGGTGAAATCCATGGTTTGTTTGCGCTCGTCGGTGATGGTTACCGCTGATGCCAACATGTCCACGTCGCCGTTGCTCAATGCGGCAAACAGGCTGTCCCATGGCTGGTGTTTGTATTCTACTTTGAAGTTGCCAACCACTGCCATGGCGTTGAGCAAGTCTACGTCAAAACCTTGTACGTTATTGTTGGTGTCCAAAAATTCAAATGGTGCGAATTCGGCGTTCATGCCAACGCGGTAAACTTTGCCGTCTGCAGCGGCGGCTGAAGCTGGAGCTGATGCGCTTGATTCGGTTTTTTGACCGCCACACGCGCCTAAAGTTAAAGCTGAACAAGCAACGGCAAGGGTGAGCCACTTTTTCAGATTCATGGTGTTTTTCCTTGTTTGATGGTTTGAAAGTATTCAGTTTAGCATAAATTTACATTGTAAAGGTTTTTCTTAATGAATAAATTTTGCTAGACGAAAGTTGGGTTTTTAAGTGAATGATTTTACTCTTTTTCACGGAAAAATGCGTAGGTAACGTCGTGGAATAAATCGGTGTGTGGGCTGTCTTCGTAGCTCAAACGCGATAATTCGTCTTCAAAGGCTAATTGTATGGCTTCAATCACGTCTTGGGCGGTGTCGTGGGGCAAGCCGCGTATCATGCCTTTGAGTGCGGTTGCAAGTACGCGGTTTTGCATACGCAAAACTTCGTTGGATTCTTCTAAATATTCGATGCGTTGTTCTAGGCTATTCATGCTGATTCCTTTTAGATTTTGGGTTAAATCTGCTAAAATATTCGCTTATTATAAACGATTAGCCCAGAAAGCAAAGACGATGACGAAACCGCACATCAAACCGACTTATATGCCGTCTGCAGAAATCGATTGGGAACAATCTTTACGCGATTTGCGTGAACGCAAAGCGGCGGCGCAAACGCCAGCGAGACCTGCTGCGCCAAGTTCTGTGATGACGCCAACTCAAACGGCGCAGACGGCACAAGCGGAAATCAAGCCGAAAAAAATTGTGCCCAGTTTTATGAGTGCCGAACAAAAACAGGCGCAGCAGCAAGTGATGAAATCGTATTTGACGCAGTGGATAGACGGGCACAATCAGCAAGCGCAAGTTGAACCTGAAACCGATAATATGGTTTTGCTGGAAGAGGATTGGCTGAACGCGCAAATGGCTTTGCAGGGCGAAGTGAGCGAAGATTTGGTGGAACAAAGCACGACGGTTTGGGTGAATCCGAAGCACGCGGCGGCGGTTGAAGCGAAGGTTGCGACTGATGAGGCAGCAACGCCTGCGAGCGATGAAGATGCAGACGGCATTGAACGTGAGCACATTCCTGTTTCAGTTAATGTATTGAATCCAAAGGGAATTGATGTCAATCAGCCTGTGTTTTGTTTGTCGGAACAGGAATTGTTAAGCCGCATTTCGGCGCGTTTGTTGCCACATTTAACCGACGCGGTGAACGGCATGGTGCGCACGGCGGTGCAAAGGCAAGCGGCGCAACTGACTTATCATTTGCAACAAAGTTTGGCGGAAGAAACGCCCGAGTTGGTCAAAGAAATTTTGGATTACAACGTTAAATCGGCTTTGGCGGAAATCAAATATCAAATGAAATTCAAGCGTTGAGTTGAACGCGATTTGAAACTGAAACGAATGCCGTCTGCAGAAATCATTCATCTGCAGACGGCATTTTTGTTATCGTATTTTGTGTTTTTACAACCACTTGCGCCGATAAAAGAACACCAGCAAAGCAACGATGATGCTGAACATCAAAGTGAGCAGGGCGAAATAGCCGTAACGCCATTGCAGCTCGGGCATGTATTCAAAATTCATGCCGTAAATGCCCGTGAGCAGGGTGAGCGGCATGAAAATAATGGTAATCACCGTGAGCATGCGCATTTGTTTATTGAGTTTGTTGGACTGAAACGACAACAGCATATCCATCATGCCAACCACGCTGTCGCGCGATGCTTCCAGCGAATCGCTTAATTGCAAAATGTGGTCGTAGGCATCGCGCAAATACAAATGCGGCTCGCCATGAAAAACGGCGAAATTGCCGCGCAACAGCTGATTGATGATGTCTTTTAAGGGCTGCAGCGCACGTTGTAAGCGAATCGCGTCGCGTTTGAGTTTGTGAATGCGCATCAGCAAATCGCTGTCGGCATCGTTATTTTCGTTAAATAGTTGTTTATCAAGATTTTCTACGCGATTATTGTAGCTTTCTAAAGTGATGAAAAAGTCGTCAATGATGCGGTCGAGAAAAGCGTAAGCAAGCCATTCAATGCTGGGCTGACGACCTTGCGCTAAACTTTGGCTAAACTGTTCGCGCATGGTGCTGAACAAACCTAAAGGCTTGCTTTGAAAGGTAAAAATGGATTGTTTGCCGATGATGAGATAAACGGGGTCGGACTGCAATTTGTTGCCCGTGTATTGATAAACGCGGGCGGCGATGAACAGATAATCGCCGTAATCTTCCAGCTTGGGGCGCTGCTTTGGGCTGAGCAAATCTTCCAACACCAACTCGTGGATACCGTAGGGTGCAAGGGTTTTTTTGAGCAACTCGCCATCGTTGATGCCAACAAAATGCAGCCATTGCGTGCTGTCTGCAGACGGCATGGTCGGGGTAAACGCTTTGCCGTCTGCGCTTTGCAAGGTTTGATTCGCTTGCAGTTTGAACGCGTTTTGCTGGCAAGTTTGCTGTTGGCAAATGGTTTGATAAAGCGCGTGTTTGTTGGCTTTGTCGGTGTTGCTGCGGCGTGGGTTGGGCGTGTTAATCATCGGCTTTGAATAGGCAAACAAGCAGAGAAAACTCTGCTTGTTGGGTTAAAAAATCAAATCAAAATCGGTCGTTTATGCGGTTTTCACTTCAAAACGCATATCCACTTTTGACCATTGCTCGATTTCGGTACGCAATGCGCCAGCGGTGAGCGGATTGTCTTCCAGCCAAGTTTTGCTGATTTGCAACACGAAAAACTGGCGTTTTTCATCAAAACGCAGCTGGGTTGGCTGTGGCAAAGTCAGCGGCAAACGGGCGCGACAGAACAACACCGCCAAACGCAAGGCGAACATGGCAAACCACATCATGCGATTATTGCCGACTTGTTCAGTGAGTTTGCGTACATCGCCGCGTTGCGCCAACGTGAGCAAAGACAAAAGTTGCTGTTCTTTACGCGAAAATCCTGGCATATCGGCTTGGTCTAAAATGTAGGCGGTGTGTTTGTGGTAAGCGGTGTAGGCGATGTCTATGCCGATTTCATGCAACGCCGCCGCCCACTTCACATAAGGTTTCCAGTAATTCAGTTCTTGTTCAGACGCGTTTTGCGCCAAACTTTGCAGGAAAAATAGGGCGGTTTGTGCCACGCGTTGCGCTTGATTGAGCGACACATGATAGCGTTTTTGGAACTGCGCCACGGTTTGCTCGCGCATGTCTTCGTTTAACTGGCGACCGATTAAGTCGTAGAACACGCCATCGCGCAAAGCGGCATCGGTAACCATCATCGCGTCTACTTTCAATTCTTCAAACACCGCCAGCATCACCGCCAAACCGCCTGCAAACACTTCCACGCGCTCGCTTTTCAAACCTTCAAATTTGGCTTTTTTGGTGCTGCCTGCTTCGCAAATTCGTGCCGCCAGTTTTTTCATGCCTGCGTGAGTGATGCGCTCGTCCGCATTGCCTGTTTCCGCCGCCAACACATCGCGTATGGATTTGGCTGAACCCGAAGTGCCGATTGCCAAATCCCAGCCTTCGCGTTTGAGCGCTTTGCTGATGCGTTGGATTTCGGCACGCGCCGCGGTGATGGCGTCTTGAAAACTTTTTTCGCTGATTTTGTCTTGGAAAAAACGCAGGCTATAAGTAACGCAACCGAGTGGCAAACTTTCGGTAATCGTTGGCTGAATGTCTGAACCGATGACAAATTCGGTTGAACCGCCGCCGATGTCTACCACCAACATTTTGTCGCCGTTCGGCGGCAAAGTGTGCACCACGCCTGTGTAAATCAAACGTGCTTCTTCGCGACCCGCAATCACTTCCACAGGAAAACCCAAAGCGGCTTCGGCTTTGGGAATGAAATCGGCAATGTTTTTGGCAACGCGAAAGGTGTTGGTTGCCACCACGCGCACTTGCTCGGGAGCAAAACCGCGCAAACGTTCGCCGAATTTAGACAAACAATTTAAGGCACGTTCTTGCGATGCCGCATCTAAATTTTTGTGTTCGTCCAAGCCAGCGGCAAAACGCACCATTTCTTTAATGGTGTCAATTACTTGCAGCTGACCATTATTGTTTTGGCAAATTTGTAAACGAAAGCTGTTAGAACCTAAATCCACAGAAGCGAGCATTTGAGCGGTTGCATTCATAATTTCAAAATGAAAGTCAAAGAAAAGGGCTATGGTAACGGTTTGAAGTGGTGTAGACAAGAGTTATAGTCTTTTAAATTTAGAATGATACGGCGTTACTTTGCCTTGCCGTACTAGTTGTACTGTCTTCGGCTTCGTGCCTTGTCTCATTCTTTGTTATTTGACTATAAATAAACGCTTGCCGTCTGCATTTGGCTGGCTTGGATTTGATGTAGGCAAAAGAAGCGATTTTGCAAAACTTTTCGGCTGTTTTCCAGCTATAATGTTGCGTTTGATGTTTTTGCACGAATAAACAAGGAAAAACCATGAAATTTTCGGCTTTTGGGGAAAAGTTCACTCAAAACAGCGGCATTTTGCAATTGATGGATGACTTGGGCGATGCGCTGCGCAGCGAAACGCCTGTGAATATGTTGGGGGGTGGTAATCCAGCCAAAATTGATGAGGTAAATCAAGCATTTGCTCGCGTTTTTCAAGATTTGGCAGCGAATGCCGATAAGGCGGTGGAAAACGTGGGCAATTATTCGAATCCGCAGGGCGATGCGGCGTTTTTGAACGCACTTGCCGATTTTTTTCGCCAAACATACGGTTGGGACATCAGCAAAGACAATATCGCATTGACCAACGGTTCGCAAAACGCATTTTTCTATTTGTTTAATCTGTTTGGCGGCGCGTTCAACACTGCAGACGGCAAGCAAGACAAGAAAATTTTGTTGCCACTTGCCCCTGAGTATATTGGCTACGCCGATGCCCACATTGATGGCAAACATTTTGTGTCGGTTGCACCGAAAATTGAGGAAGTGCAACATGAAAACCAAGGCGGTTTTTTCAAATATCGAGTGGATTTTGAGGCGTTGGCAAATTTGCCGCAGTGGCAAACGGACGAAATCGGCGCGATTTGCTGTTCGCGTCCAACCAACCCGACTGGCAATGTGTTAACCGATGAAGAAATGGCGCAATTAGACGCGCTGGCGCAAAAACACGGCGTGCCGCTGATTGTGGATAATGCTTATGGCATGCCGTTTCCCAATATCATTCATACTGACGCAAAACTGACTTGGCACGACAATATGATTTTGTGTTTGAGTTTGTCCAAAATCGGTTTACCTGGGGTGCGTACGGGGATTATCGTGGCAAATCCGCAAGTGATTCAAGCGATTAGCTCGTTGAACGCGATTGTCAATCTCGCGCCCACGCGTTTTGGCGCGGCGATTGCCCAACCTTTGTTGGCAAATGGTGAATTGACGCGTTTGTCGCAAGATGTGATTCAACCGTTTTACGCCAAACAAGCCAAACTGGCGATTGCCTTGCTCAAAGAACATTTGGCAGGGGTGAATTTTAAAATCCACAAACCAGAGGGCGCGATTTTCTTGTGGCTGTGGTTTCCTGATTTGCCGATTACTTCGCAAGAATTGTATCGACGCTTGAAAGCACAAGGCACGCTGATTTTGCCGAGCGAGCATTTCTTTGTGGGTTTGGACACGAGCAATTATCGCCACGCCCACGAGTGCATACGCATGAGCATCGCCGCCGATGAAGCGACCTTGCGGGCAGGCATCGCCAAAATCGGCGAAGTGTTGAAATCGCTATAATTGTTTGAGCATTGAAATAACGCGATGCCGTCTGCAGATTAAATTGCAGACGGCATTTTGAATTGATTAAACGCGTTTTCACTCGCCAGAAGGTTTTTTTAATAATTTGCGAAGGTCGGCGATGTTTTGCAAACGGCTTTCGCGGTCGGGGTAGCGCATGCTGTCGGCTTCGTGTCGTCCGATGATTTTCAGTTCGTCTTGCGGCATTTCGTCAATAAATCTGCTCGGTTCGCAACTTTGCAAGATGCCTTGGCGTTTGCGTTTGAGGCAATGGGTGAGCGTCAGTTGGCGTTTGGCACGAGTAATGCCGACATACATCAAGCGGCGCTCTTCCTCTAAATTGCCTTGTGCCACGCTTTCGGCGTGTGGAAAAATGTCTTCTTCGCAACCGACCAAAAACACAAAGGGATATTCCAAACCTTTAGACGCGTGCAAAGTGGAAAGTTTCACCGCATCGCTGTCTTCGTCTTTTTTGCCTTCTAATAAAGTCATCAAAGCAATGGTTTGGGCAATTTCTATGATGTTTTTTTCGTCTTCTTCGCCTTTTTCTGCTAACCAAGCACACAAATCTTGCACATTCTGCCAACGAATTTCGCCGCTTTTGCCTTCTTCTTGTTGCAATAAATGGCGTTCGTACTCAATTTCTGCCAACAATTCCTGCATCAATTGCCCTGCTGGTGTGCTGGTCGCCATTGCCGTATATTTATTCATCATGTGCATGAATTGCATCACTTTAGTCTTAGCCGCAGCGTCCAACATACTCAAAGCAGCGGTGGATTGAGCGGTTTCGTATAGACTGCATTGATGCTCTTGGGCATATTGATTGAGTTTGCCTAAAGTTGCATCGCCGATGCCGCGTTTGGGGGTGGTGATAGCACGCAAAAACGCAGGGTCGTCATCGGCATTGGCGATTAAACGCACATACGACAACACATCTTTAATCTCTGCTTTGTCAAAAAAACTTTGTCCGCCTGCGATTTGATACGGCACGCGCGCCGAACGCAATGCTTCTTCAAACACGCGTGCTTGATGGTTGCCACGATACAAAATCGCGAAATCGGCATATTGGGTTTTGCCTTCGCTGACGCGGTGTTGCTTCACAATTTGATTCACCACCCATTGCGCTTCTTTTTGTTCATTGTCGCAGGCAACCACTTTCACCAATTCGCCTTGCCCCAGTTGCGACCACAAGGTTTTTGGGAAGAGTTTCGGATTGTTTTGAATCACTTGGTTGGCGATTTTCAAAATGCGCGAAGTGGAGCGGTAGTTTTGTTCCAACTTGATGATGTGCAAATTCGGGTAATCACTTTGCAATAAACGCAGGTTTTCCATGTTCGCGCCACGCCAAGCGTAAATTGACTGGTCGTCATCGCCCACTGCCGTGAACTTGCCGTCTGCACCCGTGAGCAATTTCATCAGCGCGTATTGGCAAGTGTTGGTGTCTTGGCATTCGTCCACCAACAAATAACGAAATTTGAGTTGCCATTTGTAACGCAACTCGCTGTTATCGCGTAATAAAAGTGTGGGCAAACGAATCAAATCATCAAAATCCACCGCGTGATAATGTTGCAACGTTTGCTGATATTGCAAAAAAATCGGGGCGACAAACTGCTGCCATGCATCGCCAGCATCGGCAATCTTCGCCACAGCATCTTCACTCAATAAATCGTTTTTCCACAAAGAAATCTGCTGTTGCACCTGAAAAATTTGCTGTTTATTGTTATCGTGTCCTTGCTCGGTTAAAATCTCGCCGATGATTTTGGCGCAATCGCTGGCATCCAAAATCGAAAAATTTTTTTTCAAACCCGCAAACTCGGCATCTTCGCGCAGCATTTTCATGCCTAAAGAGTGAAAGGTGCAAACGGTCAAACCGCGCGTTTGCTTTTTGCTCAACATTTTGCCCACGCGCTCTTGCATTTCTTTGGCGGCTTTGTTGGTGAAGGTGATGGCAGCGATTTGGTGCGGCAAATAAAAACCGTTTTGAATCATATAGGCGATTTTTTCGGTGATGACGCGGGTTTTGCCGCTGCCAGCCCCAGCCAACACAAAAAGCGGGCCGCTCAAATAATGAATCGCTTGCTGCTGTTGAGAATTGAGTTTCATGGTGAAAAGAAAGCACGAAAAACGGGCATTATAAACGAGATGCCGTCTGCAGTTTGCAGGTTTTTAACTGGCATTTATTGAAACAAACATTCAGAGAAATTCTATGCAAAAAATCACTTTAATCGCCGCCCATGCGAATAATTTGTGCATCGGCATCAACAACGATATGCCTTGGCATTTGCCTGAAGATTTTGCGTTTTTCAAGGCGTACACCACAGGCAAAACCGTCATCATGGGGCGCAAAACATGGGAATCTTTGCCACGCAAACCTTTACCTAATCGCCGTAATATTGTGATTACACGCCAAAATGATTATGTGGCAAATGGCGCGGAGTTGGCAGCTGATGTGCAGACGGCACTGGCTTTGTGTGTGGACGATGCCGAAGTCATCATCATGGGCGGCGCGGAGATTTATCGTCAAACTTTGGTTTTGGCAAGCGATTTGCGGATTACCGAAGTGGATTTAAACATTGACGGCGATGCGTTTTTTCCCGATTACAAAAACGGCGACTGGCAAGAAATCAGTCGCGAAAATGGGCAGGGTGCGAACGGCATCAACTTTGCGTTTGTCCATTTAAAACAAGCGAATGCGTGTGTTGAAAAGTAAGTTAAAACAGTAAGTCAAAGTAAGAAAGATGCCGCCTGCAGTGGCTATTCACTGCAGACGGCATCTCTTATTCGGTATCAATTAATCATTGATTATTCAGGCACATAACCTTGAACTTGGTCTGCGCCGTCGCCGAAGAAATAGTTTTCCATTTGTTGTGCCAAATATTGACGTGCGCGCGGGTCGGCAAGGCTCAAGCGGTTTTCGTTAATCAACATGGTTTGATGACGCGTCCATGCGTCCCACGCTTCTTGTGAAACATTGTCAAAAATGCGTTTGCCCAGCTCGTTGGGCAGCGGCGCAAATTTCAAACCTTCGGCTTCTTTATTGAGTTTAACGCAGTGTACGGTGCGGCTCATCAGTTTTCCTTTATGGGTGAACAAAATATCAGCGGCGGATTTTAAAGGATTTACTGGCTTAAATCCAGCTGGAAAATTTTGGATTGACGCTGGCTGGCAAGGTAGCTGGTTAAACGTGCAGACGGCAACACCTCGAGTTCGGCTTCGCTAAAACCGCGCTCACGAAACCAGTCGCTGGTGTGTGTGGTCAAGGCAATCAGGCGTTTTGCGCCACGTTCGCGGCTGATTTGCTGCAAGTGTGCCAACAGCAATTCGCCGTAGCCGCCGTCTTGTGCTTTGGGCGACACGACAAGACAAGCCAACTCGGCAACTTGTTCGGCAGCGAATAATTTCAATGCGACGCAGCCGTAGATGTGGCGGTCGTGTTCCAACACGAAAAATTCGTGTATGTGTTGTTCAAAATATTGACGCGAACGCGGCAACAGCACGCCTTTTTCTTCCAGCGGTCGGGTCAAATTGATGATGTCGGCGATGTCGCTGTATTCGGCGGCACGAATGGACACGAAGGCATTGCGGGCGATGGACGTGCCTGTGCCGTCGCGAGTAAAAAGTTCGCTTAACAATGCACCGTCGGTTTTGCCCGAGATGATTTGACAACGTGCCACGCCGTTTTCTACGGCTTCCACCGCCGCTTGCAACACCGCGTTTTGCGTGTTTGAAATGCTGTTTTGCTGCAAATGTTCACGCGCTTCGCGAGCGGATAAGTTGGTGAGCAAGTTGCCGTCTGCAGTGCAAATCCCGTCTTCTTCCAACACAAAAATCAGCTTTTCCGCTTGCAAAGCCAAGGCACAAGCCTGCGCCAAATCGGGCATACTCAAATGAAAAACCTGTCCACTCAATGCGCTGGCAAGCGGCGCAATCAACACGCACCCCGCCGCGTCCAAATCTTGCCGAATCGCCGTGCTGTCCACCTTTCGCACGCTGCCCGTGTACATCATGTCCACGCCGTTTAACACGCCACAGGATTTCGCCGACACATAATTGCCCGAACGCACCGCCAAACGTTTGCCGCGTTGCAAAGAACCTGCCAAGCCAGAGGACAAAGCGGCGAGCAAATCGCTGTGCAATTGTCCAACCGCAAATTTTGCTAAACGCAAAACCGTTTCATCGGCAATGTGTTTGCCTTGATGTTGCGTCAAAGTGATGTTGTTTTCTGCTGCCAAATCATTGAGTTGGGTGAACGAACCATACGCTATCACCACGCGCACGCCCAAACTGGCAAGCCATTTGATGTCGCCAGCGAGCGAACGCAAAGTGTTGCCTGAGAGCAAAGGGCTGGCGATGCCAATGACCAGCGTTTTGCCACGCAAATCGTCTAAATACGGGGCGGCTTCGCGAAAATAATGCACGGCTGGAGGAGTGGGGTTCATGGCATTTTCCTTGCGGTGTT
>JAUNMN010000038.1 GCA_030531795.1 Neisseria sp. | reverse complement strand
GCACATAGGCTTCGGGTTGGTAATAATCATAGTAAGACACGAAATATTCCACCGCATTTTCAGGGAAAAACTCGCGCATTTCGGCGTAAAGTTGGGCGGCAAGGGTTTTATTGTGTGCCATGATGATGGCGGGTCTGCCGCTTTGGGCAATCACGTTTGCCATCGTATAAGTTTTGCCCGAACCCGTAACGCCGAGCAACGTCTGATACGCCAAACCATCGCTCAAACCTTCCAGCAAACCCGCAATCGCGGTTGGCTGGTCGCCTGCTGGCGGAAAAGGTTGATGAAGTTTGAAAGGCGAGTTGGGATATTGAATGACTTGCATGGCGTTTCGCGTAAACAAAAAAGCGTGATTATAACAGTTTGCACGGCTAAAAAAGCGTTTACTGCCGTCTGCAGACGGCATCAGCCAGCCATTTCACTTGCCACACGGCTTGACCGAGTTTGCCAAACTTTCGTTTCTTTAACCGCAACAACAGACAAAACGAACGCCAACAAATGCGTCGCCATTCAGATGCTCGCCACTAGTCGCACCCAAAACAAAATGCCGTCTGCATTTCAATCTGCAGACGGCATCTTTGATTTCAGCTCGATTTGGCTGTTCACTTTAAGACGTGCAAGGCTTAATCCTTGCGTTCCACTTGGCTCACATCGCGCACCGCACCTGTGTCGGCGGAAGTCGTCATCGCTGCGTAAGCACGCAAAGCAGCGGAAACTTGGCGTTCGCGGTTCACGGGTTTCCATGCTTTCGCGCCGCGACTTTCCATTTCGGCGCGACGTGCCGCCAGCTCTTCATCGCTGATTGCCAAGTGAATGCGGCGGTTGGGAATGTTGATTTCCACCGTGTCGCCCTCTTGCACCAAGCCGATGGCGCCGCCTTCAGCCGCTTCTGGCGAAACGTGTCCAATCGACAAGCCAGAAGTGCCGCCCGAGAAACGTCCGTCGGTCAGTAAGGCGCATTCTTTGCCCAAACCTTTTGATTTCAAATAAGAAGTTGGGTACAACATCTCTTGCATACCTGGGCCGCCTTTCGGACCTTCGTAACGAATAATCACGATGTCGCCTGCAACAATTTGGTTGTCCAAAATGCCTGCCACTGCCGAATCTTGGCTTTCAAACACGCGGGCGCGTCCTGTGAATGTCAAAATGCTGTCGTCTACACCTGCGGTTTTCACCACGCAACCGCGTTCGGCAATATTGCCAAACAACACCGCCAAACCGCCATCTTGTGAGTAAGCGTATTCTTTGCTGCGGATACAACCGTTTTCGCGGTCCAAATCCAGCGTTTTCCATTCGCGGTTTTGCGAGAAGGCTTCAGTCGTGCGCACGCCCCCAGGTGCCGCACGATAACGCTGATGCGCTGCTTCGTTGGCTGGATTCATCACGTCCCATTGTTCCAAGGCATCTTGCAAAGTGGGGGCGTGAACGGTAGACACTGCCGTCTGCAAACAGCCTGCGCGGTTGAGTTCCGACAAAATGCCCATCACGCCGCCAGCGCGATGCACGTCTTCCATATGATATTTTTGCGTGGCTGGCGCGACTTTGCACAAACACGGAACTTGACGGCTGATGCGGTCGATGTCTGCCATTTTGAAATCCACTTGCGCTTCGTTTGCCGCCGCCAACAAGTGCAACACGGTGTTGGTTGAACCGCCCATTGCCACGTCCAAACTCATCGCGTTTTCAAACGCCGCTTTCGTCGCGATGCTGCGTGGCAACACGCTTTCGTCGTTTTGTTCGTAATAACGTTTGGTGATGTCCACAATCAAGCGACCTGCTTGCAAAAACAATTCTTTGCGACCTGCGTGCGTGGCAAGCAAAGAGCCGTTACCTGGTAAAGACAAACCCAGCGCTTCAGTTAAGCAGTTCATTGAGTTGGCGGTGAACATGCCCGAACACGAACCGCAAGTTGGACATGCCGAGCGTTCCACTGCCGCCACTTCTTCATCGCTCACGCTGTCATCGGCGGCATCCACCATCGCGTCCACCAAATCCAGTTTGCGTTCATCGTGAATATTCGCAATGCCAATGACTTTGCCTGCTTCCATCGGGCCGCCCGACACAAACACAGTCGGAATGTTCAAACGCATTGCCGCCATCAACATTCCAGGAGTGATTTTGTCGCAGTTGGAAATGCACACCAACGCATCGGCACAATGCGCGTTCACCATGTATTCCACGCTATCCGCAATCAAATCGCGGCTAGGTAAAGAATACAGCATGCCGCCGTGTCCCATCGCGATGCCATCGTCCACCGCAATCGTGTTAAATTCCTTCGCCAAACCGCCTGCTTTTTCAATTTCACGCGCCACCAGTTGCCCCATATTGTGCAAATGCACATGCCCAGGGACAAATTGCGTGAACGAGTTGGCAATCGCAATAATCGGTTTGCCGAAATCCGCATCGGCAACGCCAGTCGCACGCCACAGCGCGCGCGCGCCAGCCATATTGCGACCATGAGTGGAAGTTTTAGAACGATAATCTGGCATGGTTTTATCCTTAAAATCAAAATATTATTGTTGCCGTCTACACATCGTGTTGCGCACACCTTCATCTTTCAAACGCAGACGGCATCTGGGCAAAAAATTCTCGCCATTTTACCCGAAAAGCCCCAGCAACATACAACTTTTGCTGTGTATTTTTGTCAATACAGCATTTCGCAGCGTGCATAAAAAACGTATAATGCACGGCATTTGAGCAAAACCTGTCGGGAAAAATCATGAACATCAATGTAATCAATCACCCATTAGTCAAACACAAACTCACTTTAATGCGCGAAGCGGAGTGCAGCACCTACAAATTCCGCACGCTCACTTCCGAAATCGCCCGCTTAATCGCCTACGAAGCCAGCCGCGACATCGAAACCGAACAATACGAAATCGATGGCTGGTGCGGCAAAATCCAAGGCGAGCGCATCAAAGGCAAAACCTTAACCGTTGTGCCGATTTTGCGTGCAGGTTTGGGCATGTTAGACGGCGTGTTGGACTTGATTCCCACCGCCAAAATCAGCGTGGTCGGTTTGCAACGCGACGAAGAAACGCTCAAACCCGTGTCGTATTTTGAAAAATTCGTCAATGATATGGACCAACGCCCTGCTTTGATTATCGACCCGATGTTGGCGACTGGCGGTTCGATGGTTGCCACCATTGATTTGCTCAAAAGCAAAGGTTGCAAGAATATCAAGGCTTTAGTGTTGGTTGCCGCCCCTGAAGGCGTGAAAATCGTCAATGAAGCGCACCCCGATGTCAAAATTTACGCCGCTGCTTTGGACAGCCATTTAAACGAAAACGGCTACATCATTCCAGGTTTGGGCGATGCGGGCGACAAGATTTTTGGCACGAAACACGCGTAATCTTGTGCGATTTTGCCTAAACAAACTCATGTAAACAAAAGGAAAAACCATGTCTTTTCAAGAAAATTTGGCGCAAATGCCCAGCGTAGACCACTTAAGCGGTTTGAACGTTTTGAACGCGCAAAACGAAGTGATTCATCACATTCCTGCGATTGAAGGCAAACTCGGCAGCTTGAAGCTGTATCACGCTTTGGCGCAAAAATTTGCCAATCAATTAAACGCCGAAGCGGCGGCACAAGGTTTGGCGTGGTTTGCCGAACACGTTGAAGACGCAAAAAACAACGCAGGCAAACACCCAAATATCGATTTGCTGTTTCGCGTTCAAGCTGAACAATTAAACTACACTTTGCAAAGCGTAGAACGTTGATTGAACGCTGATTTAAAGTTCATTGATTGAATAAAAAAACAGATGCCGTCTGCAACTTCAAACGCAGACGGCATTTTTTGTCTTTGCTGATTCGCCAATCATTTCGCTCAAATTGACGTAGCAACTTAATCAATACGTTGATACGACACTTCCAAAATCTCAATTTCTTCGCGTCCTTCTGGCGTGTGCAACACCACTTCATCGCCTTCGCGTGCCTTAATCAAACAACGCGCCAGTGGCGAAATCCACGAAATTTTGTTTTTGCTGGTGTCGATTTCGTCGACACCGACAATGCGCACCGTTTGTTCCGAGCCATCGCCGCGCAACAACAACACCGTCGCCCCAAAAAACACTTGTTCAGTCGCTTCACGCGTTTCTGGGTCCACCACTTGCGCCTGCTCCAAACGTTTGGTCAAAAAACGAATGCGACGGTCAATTTCACGCATACGGCGTTTGCCATACAAATAATCGCCGTTTTCGCTGCGGTCGCCATTGCTCGCCGCCCAGTTCACAATCTGCACAATTTCAGGGCGCTCTTTATGCACCAAATGATAAAGTTCATCTTTTAACGCCTGATGACCAGTAGGTGTAATATAATTCGGAGTGTCGTTCATCGCTTGCCGTCTGCAGTTAAAAAACGCGCCGATTTTACTCGCTATCGGCACAAAATCCAACGCGCAAGCCATTTTTTGATTTCACACGAGTAGCCATCATGTCGCAAAACAATCCCGAATTTCAACCGCTCACTTGCCCACTGCAAGGCACCAGTCTGATTGAAGCATCAGCAGGCACAGGCAAAACATGGAACATCGCCGCGCTCTACACGCGGCTGATTGTGTTGGAACAAAAAAGCGTAGACCAAATTTTGGTGGTTACTTTCACCAAAGCCGCCACCGCCGAATTGCGTACCCGTTTGCGTTTGCGTTTAGAAGGCGTTTTGCATTTACTCACGCAAAATCAAGAATTGAACGCAGAAAACATTGAAGACAGCTTCATACTCGATTTGCTGCAACAGGCTTTCGCGCCTTACGACAACCCCGAAAGCGCCCGCAAAGCCCTAATCCAGCGCATCAAACACGCCCTATCGCAGTTTGACCAAGCCACCATTTTCACGATACACGGTTTTTGCCAATACGTTTTGAGCAACTACGCCTTTTTGTGTAACACGCCATTTCAAACCGAATTAAACAACGACAAAATTGACGACATTTTGATTGCGATTGAACAATTCTATCGTCAAAACGTTTCTAATAATTCGCTGTTGGCACAAATCGTATTAGAAAAAAACCTGTTGCCCGAAACGGTTTATCACTCAATCAAATCGTATTTGGCACGTCCACAATTGCAGATTAACATTCCCGAAGATTGTTCGGAACAGTATCATGCACACGCACAAGCACTCGCCGAAACAAAGCAAGATTTAGCAACGCAATATCAACAAGTTGCACAAAATATTCTGCAGTTAAAAACCAAAATCGAACAGCTCCAAGCTCAAAAAGTTTTTAAATCAAATAAACCTTTAACAGAAGCAGGCTGGAAAATCTTTGATTTATTAAGTAATTATCAAGAAAATCAAATTGATAACTTTCTGGGAAAAAACAACAAAAGCTATATCAGAAGCCTAACATTCAACGATGCCAGCGTCTTCATGAAAGGATACGACACAAGCATTTTTAATGATAAAGAACACGCAATCATCAAACAACTCGCTGTTTTCTACGAAAAAATCAATGAATTTGATGAATTAAACAAAAGCGTTTCGCTTTCTGATTTAAAAAATCAACTGGTCAGACGTTTAGAAATGCAAGTTTTGCAATTCTTGCGCCAACACATGGAAAATCTGAAAAAGCAAAGCCCGATTCGCAGTTTTGACGATTTGTTGTTGGACGTGTATCAGGCTTTGAGCAAAGACAACCCGCACGCCGATGAGTTGGCAAAAATCTTGGCGAATCAATGGCATATTGCCTTGATTGATGAGTTTCAAGACACCGATGATTTGCAATACGCGATTTTCAAACGGATTTTCATTGACGAGCAACGCGCTTTGTTTTTGGTTGGCGACCCCAAACAAGCGATTTATAAATTCCGTGGCGCGGACATTCGCACCTACCTTGCCGCGCGTGAATCGGCGCAAACGCACTACACGCTCAACACCAACTATCGCAGCCATCAAAAGCTGCTCAATGGCATTTCCGCGCTGTTTCAGCAGCACGGAAAACCATTTATTTTGGACATTGCATACAGCGATATTCGGGCAAATCGTGCCGAATCTTTGCTGATGCCGTCTGCAGACGGCAAGCGTGAAGCGGCGATTAAGGTTCGTCAAATTGTTCATGAAGATGAAAGTTTTAACAAAGATAAATTGAGTCAGCGTGCCGCCGATTATTGTGCGCGTGAAATCGCCGTTGCACTCAATCGGGCGGAACGTGGCGAATTGCTCATCGGCGAAAAACCGTTGCAAGCTGGGCAAATCGCGGTGTTGGTGTCGTCGCATACGCAAGCGAATTTGATTAGCAAATCATTGAAAAAATTAGGCATTGCCAGCGTATCGGCGCAGAAAAAATCGGTGTTCAACACGCCAGAAGCCAACGCTCTGTTGGCTTTGCTTGCCTTTTTCTTAAATCCGAAAAAACTCGATTTATGGCGTTATGTGCGCACCACTTTATTCAACGACACCGCCCAGCAACTGTTTGATTTAAATAACAATGAATCCGCTCTGTCGCAAGCGAGTGCTTTGGCGACTGAATGGCACAAAGAGTGGCAAAGCAAAGGCATTTTTGTCGCGCTCAATCTGTTTTCTGAACATTATCAGCTCACAGCGCATTTTTTATCACACCAAAACGAACGCGCATTAAGCAATTTCTTACAATTGAGTGAGTTGTTGGCGCAGGAAAGCGAACAAAATCGCTCTCCCGAAGCCTTGTATCAGTGGCTAGAATATAAAGTGCAGACGGCAGAGGAAAGCGGCTCCGAAGCAGAGCAATTGCGTTTGGAAACCGATGAAAATCTGGTCAAAATTCAGACCATGCACGCTTCCAAAGGTTTGCAATATCCTTTGGTTTTCTGTCCGTTTATGTGGGATTCCAAGAAAACAAACTTAACTGGTTGGCACGTTTTAGAAAACTCCGAAACCCAGCAAAAATTTTTGAGCAATAAAGAACAATTAACGGAACAAGATGAGGAAAACATCAAACAGGAAAATCGCAGCGAAGCCTTGCGTCTGTTTTATGTGGCGATGACGCGTGCGGAAGAGCAGCTTACGATTTACACCGCGCCGTATAATTTTCAATCTTCCTTTAAAAACAATCCGTTCGCTCATCTGTTCAGCATTGAAACAGAAAAAGAAGTGGACAGCGCGTGGCAAAACTTCATTGCTGAACAAGTCCAAAATCCCGACACCGATTTTGAGTGGCTAGATGACAAACTGGAAGAGGAAAGCTACATCGGCAACAGCGACAAGCAAAGTTATCAAGCATTGAGCTACACGCCGCGCACAAACGGTTTTCAGTGGATACAACAAAGCAGCTTCACGGGTTTGACCCGCAAAATGCACGAGTCTACGCCTTTGGAAAACAGCGATGAAATGCAACCAGCTTTGGACGCTGCCGAAAGTTTCATGATGCCGTCTGCAGACGGCATAAGCAATGCGCCAGAAAATTTGAAAGAACAAGAAAATCATGAAGTTAAAAATGATTTTGATGTTTTCCACTTTCCGCGTGGCACGGCAGCTGGTGTGTGTTTGCATGAAATGTTGGAACACATTTTGCCCACTCAACAAGCGACTTTGCCAGCCGAACAGCAACATGAAATCATCGCCAACAGCTTGAATCAATACGGTTTTGCCCCTGAATGGCACGACGCGGCGCAAAAAATGGTTGCCAACACGCTGACAACGCCCTTGCCCGACGGCACGCCTTTGGCAAATATTGCCGCCAGCAATCGCATCGCCGAGATGAATTTTGCGATGTATGTGCAAGATTTTTCGCTGGAAAAAGTGAAACAGGCTTTGCAAAACAGCAACTTGCCGTCTGCAGTGTTGGCGCACAGTCGTGCTTTGGACTTCGCCACTTTAAACGGCTTTTTAACAGGATTTATCGATTTAAGCGTTTTATTAGACAATGGCAATGTTTGTGTGATTGACTTTAAATCCAACCACTTGGGCAACGATTTGAGCGACTATTCGCCGCAAGCAATTGATGCAGCCATTGGCGAGCATCACTATTATTTGCAAGCGTGGCTTTATGCCATTGCGATGGCGCGTTATCTGAAACAACGCCACGCCCTGCCCGAAACGATACACGTTCGCTATCTGTTTTTGCGCGGTTTGGACGGCACAAGCCAACATGGCGTTTGGGCATGGGACATCGCAACGGCAACTTTGCAAGAGTGGTTATAAAAAACACGCGCTTGGCGTATAATCGCGCATTCGCGAATGGAAACAGATTTAAGCAAATGAATTTTTTAGAAAAAATCAGCAATGAAGATTACGCACGCATGATTGTGCAACACAGCCAGTCGTTTAGCCCAGCCGAACAGGATTTGCTGCAAGAAATTTTGACGCGCTTTGAGTTTGACATCGTGCAACAACAAGCACTGGCGCAAGCCGTGTTGCAACAAGCGCGTTTTGACCCCAACGCTTTACACATTGAAAGCGACGACGATGAAGACGTTACGGGCGTGTGTCCGCATTGCATCAATCCGCCGATGCCGCCTTTGCGCGATTATTTGATGTGGCGCGAAATGCGTGGCTAAACGTTTGCAGACTGCATCAAGCATTTGAAAACAAAAGATTTATAGTCGAATAAATTTAGAATGAGACAAGGCGCAAAGCCGAAGACAGTACACACGTACGGCGAGGCGAAGCAACGCTGTATCATTTTAAATTTAAAAGACTATACCTTTAACCAACCTCTCATTTTGGAGAACACCATGAAACAAGCAATTTTTGCTTTTGGCATCATCGCAGCAGCGGCTACGGCACACGCCGCAACTTACGAAATCGACCCGTATCACAGCAATGCGCGTTTTGAAATCGACCATTTCAATACCAGCAGCAATGTAGGCGGCGTGTACGAAATCAAAGGCGAAGTGGAATTTGACGCAAAACGCAAAACAGGTTCAGCCAACATCGTTTTGCCTGTTGCCAACTTGCAAGCCAGCAGCAAAGCGTTCACCGAACACTTGCAATCAGCCGATTTGTTTAACGTGGCGCAATATCCAGAAATCCGCTTCGTTGGCAAAAAATTCAATTTCAGCGGCAACAAAGTGAAAAGCGTAACAGGCGATTTGACCTTGCTCGGCAAAACTCGCCCTGTAACCTTAACCGCCACCAAATTCGGTTGCTACAACAATCCGATGAAAAACAATGTGGAAGTGTGCGGCGGCGACTTCAAAGCGACCATCGACCGCACTTTGTGGGGCATGAACTACTTGGTTGATGCTGGCATGACAAAAAAAGTGAACATCTACGTTCAAATCGAAGCCACCAAAAAATAAGATAACTCTTGATTTTTTAAGCATAAAAATGCCGTCTGCAGGTAAGTTGCAGACGGCATTTGTTTTCAGTTTACAAGCTGATTTCGTTTTACCAAACAAGCAAACGGCTAATGTAAATCGCCCAAACGTCCAGCGTTAAAATCATTGATTTTCTCAATGATTTCAGCCTGCGTATTCATCACAAACGGGCCATAACCGACAATCGGTTCATCAATCGGCACGCCGCTGAGCAAGACCAGTTTCGCTGCGTCATCGCCAGTTTGCAACACAATTTCGCCTGCTTCTTGCACAAAACTCACCAACTCGGTTGGACGAATCGTGCGCTCTTCGTTCAGCACCACATCGCCACGCAAAGCCACCAACAATAAATTATGGCTATCAGGCACACGAATTTCTGCCTTGCCTTGTGCTGGCAAATCGATTTCCCAAACGTTCAATTCGCTGTAAGTGTGCGCCGCGCCTTGCGTTTCGCCCAATTGCCCAGCAATCACGCGAATTTGCGCGTCATCTTGTTGCACCACAGGAATGTTTGCCGCCGCCAAATTTTGATAAGACGGCGCAACATTTTTGTGTTTTTTCGGCAAATTCACCCACAATTGCAACATTTCCAACACGCCGCCACGTTCGCTAAACGCTTCGCTGTGAAATTCTTCATGCACAATGCCACGCCCAGCCGTCATCCACTGCACATCGCCAGCGGCAATGATGCCGCCTGCACCCGTGCTGTCGCGGTGTGCAATTTCGCCTTGCAAAGCCAGCGTAACCGTTTCAAAACCAGCATGTGGATGCGAACCCACACCACGCGGATGCTGTTGATTTTTATCAAAAGTCTGCGGCATCGCGTAATCCAACATCAGAAACGGGCTGGTTTGCTTGTCTTCGCCCATGTGTGAAAACAAAGGCGAAACATAAAAACCATCGCCCACCCAGTGTTTTGCAGGTGCTTGGTAAACTCGTCTAATCGCACGCATTTTGTATCCTTTCTTATTTAAATCAATATCTTAATTTAACAAACCATTTCGTTGTGCCAAACGCAATTTTGCAGGCGTAACATCGTTGCCTTCGCTATCGACCACGCTCACATTCGCCAAAATGTGCTTCATTTGTCCTTTAATTGCCGCCAAATATCGGCTGCGCAATTGCGCACGTTCTGTTAATTCAGCCGCAGTCAAAGCGCGGTTTTTGGCGATTTTTGCCAACTCATTGATGCGATTTAATTCTGGAATACGCATTTTCTGTCCTTTCCTATGCTTGTTGCGTATTCCCAAAGTAAGGTTTAAAAAGCAAAACACAATCGGCGTTTTAAGAAAAGCATCGTTTACGATTAAGAAACGATAAACACAAGAAATGCCGTCTGCAATTGAAAAATCCCTTTCACAAAACCGCTGGGACAGTTTTCAAACAACTTGCAGACGGCAATCATTCCAAATCAGTTTAATCACATCATTGAGTTAAAATAATTTCGCAAAACTTATTTTACTTCAATCACTTGCTCGCGCACCACTTCTTCGCTGACTTCGTATTCCACTTCATCTGCCGAATAAGTGTAAGCAGGACGCGCAGGTGCAGCCGTTTGCGTGGTTGGGCTTGGCGCAACGCTTGGTGCGACTTGTTTCGCTGGCGTGTTCACGCGTTCGCTGTTTTGCGCTTTTTCGCCCGATTTTTCATCGTCTTCGCCATCGGGAATCGCCGCTTCAATCAATGCGCCCGTGCCTTTTACCGCGATTTTGCCAACCGTGAACACCGTTGTCGCCGCCAAATCCACCGCGCTCGCCACCAAACAGCCTTGCAAACTCAAACACAAAGCCAGTAATCCGCTGTATTTCAAAATATTTTTCATGTTTCGCTTTCTTATTCTTTGCCCGAACAACAAGCGTGTTCGTGTTCATCATGTTCATGCCCACAGCATTGCGCTGCGTGATGCCATGCTTCGTCGTCGCCATCAAATTCGTCTACTTCGTCAAAATCGCCTTGTTCCGCCAGCTTGACCAGCTCCGCCAAACTTTCCGCGCCTTCCACCCAAAAACACGGCACATCAGGCGGCGTGTTCGGCGCAAGCAAAGCCGCCACGCCGTCATGCCACGCAATCCAGTAGCCGTTTGCCGTCTGCATAAATTGCGCGTCTGCGTGAATGCTTTCGTTTTCAGTGTTCACCAGCATACGCTCGGCGATTTCGCTTTGAAATGGCAAAATATTCATGTATTTATCCTTTCTGAAATGATGAAAAATCCGTGATGCCGTCTGCAGACGGCATCGTTCAAGATTTTTTCTTGCTGTTTTTGCTTTTCACTTTTTTCTGATTCGTTGTCGCGCTTGCTTTGGCGGTTTTGCCAGCCGAACGCGCACTTTTCACTTTTATCACCACTTTTTTCTTCGCTTTCGTGGCTTTGCTGCTTTTGCTTGCCGTCTTATTTTTGGCTTTGCTTTTGGTTTTGCTTTCCACAGTTGGCGTGGCTTTAGCGTGTGAAGTTTTGCTGCGCGAAGTTGCCGTCTGCGCTGGCTTTTTGGCACTGCGTTTTTTGCCTTTGCTGCCACCTGTAATCAAAGTCAAATCAATTTTGCTGGTGTCCAAATCGGCACGCGCCACTTTCACCACCACGCCATCGCCCATCGCAAAACGCACGCCGCTACGTTCGCCTTCAATGGTCAAGGTTTCGGGGCGATAGTGGAAATAATCTTCGCCCAAATCGCTGATGTGCACCAAACCTTCAATGTGAATGTCGTTTAAGGTAACGAACACACCGAAGTTGGTCAGCCCCGAAATTTTACCTTCAAACACTTCGCCGACTTTGTCGCGCATATAATAAGTTTTGAGCCAGTTTTCCACGTCGCGGCTGGCATCATCGGCACGGCGTTCGCAAAAGGAAGTATGCACGCCCGCTTCTTGCCACGATGCTGGCACGTATTTCTCACCACGCAACACCGCCTTAATCGCACGATGCACAGTCAAATCGGGATAACGGCGAATCGGCGAAGTGAAATGTGCATAATGCTGATACGCCAAGCCAAAATGTCCTTCATTTTCATGCTGATACATCGCTTGCTGCATCGAACGCAACAACATGGTTTGCAACAGTTCGCGGTCTTCGCGTCCTTCAAATTGTGCCGCCAGTTCGGCGTAATCTTTAGGTGTGGGTTTGTCGCCGCCTTTCAGTTGCAAACCAAGCAAAGCCAACTGTTCGCGCAGTGCCGCCAGTTTTTCGGGTGTTGGCCCTAAATGGTTGCGGAACAGTGCTGGATGTTCGTTTTGCAGCAAAAAATCCGCCGCACAAACATTCGCCGCCAACATACATTCTTCAATCAATTTATGTGCGTCATTGCGTTTAACAGGCACAATTTTGTCGATTTTGCCGTTTTCATTAAACAACATTTGCGTTTCTTGCGTTTCAAACTCCATCGCGCCACGTTGCCACCGTTTTTTCTGTAACACTTTGAATAATTGATACAAAGTTTGCAATTGTTGGCGATATGGATAATCTGTGCCGTCTGCACTGAGCCAGTCCCACACTTGGTTGTAGGTCAAACGCGCGTGCGACTTCATCACGGCAGGATAAAATTCATACGATTTCACATTGCCCGCGTAAGTAATCGTCATATCGCAGACCATGCACAGGCGTTCCACGTTTGGATTGAGCGAACAAATGCCGTTGGACAGGTTTTCGGGCAACATCGGAATCACGCGGCGCGGAAAATACACGCTGGTGCTGCGCTGATATGCGTCCACATCAATCGCATCGTTCGGTTGCACATAATGGCTGACATCGGCAATTGCCACCACCAAACGATAGTTGCGCCCGATTTTTTCGGCGTAAACCGCATCATCAAAATCGCGTGCCGTTTCGCCGTCTATCGTCAGCAAAGGCAATTCACGCAAATCCACCCGATTTTGGTGGTCGCGCTCACGCACCACATCGGGAATTTTGCGTGCCGCTTGTTCACACGCTTCGCTAAAACGGTGCGGCAATTGATGTTTGCGCACCGCAATCTCAATTTCCATGCCACTATCCGCGTAATCGCCCAACACTTCAGTCAAACGGGCAATCGCAGGTTGGCGACCTTCGGGATAATGCACGATTTCCGCAGCCACCACTTGCCCCGATTTGGGTTGCAAAACCGCCACCGACTCCGCTTCCAACACAAATGCTTGGCTTAAACGTTTGTCCTCCGCTTCTAAAATCGGCACGCCGCGTTCCAAATAAAAACGCCCCACAATGTTTTTTACCGAGCGTTCAATGATGTCCAGCACCTGCCCTTCGGCACGACCGCGTCTGTCCACGCCAGTCGGGCGTATCATCACAATATCGCCGTGCAACAAACCGCGCATTTGTTTTTCATACAACACAAAATCCGCTTGCTTCGCCACTTGATTGACAGGAACCGCAAAACCAAAACCGTCTTTATGTGCTTCCACTCGACATTTCACCAAAGCCAGTTTTTGTGCCGTGCAGACAGCATTGCGGCGATTAATCAACACCTGCCCATCGCGTGCCATCGCCTTAATGCGCCGTTCAAAAAACACAAACTCATCGTCTGTGATGCTCAATAATTGCGCCAGTTTTTCCATTGCCACTGGCACGCCTTCTTGTTCCAATAATTCAATCACCCATTCGCGGCTGGGCAAAGGATGTTCATAACGCTGCAACTCACGCGCCAAATACGGGTCTTTTTCTCGTAAATTCATACTATTATTTGTATTCTTCAATTTTTTATTCACTTTGTCTCTTGACAATCATTTTTGATAAATTATAATCCGCGTTTCATTTGCGAACAGTGCGACACTTTAAAGCAAAACGCCTTGAAGTGCAAAACACAATCTTTGCAATGCCCAGGTGGCGGAATTGGTAGACGCGCTAGCTTCAGGTGCTAGTATCCTCACGGGTGTGGAAGTTCGAGTCTTCTTCTGGGCACCAGTTTCTGGTATTCCATACTGAATATTTTGCTTTCTTTCAAATGAAATTCCTTCCTTGTAGTTAGTTGAATTTTAAGCCTGCTCAATGCAGGCTTTTTCTATGCCGTCTGCACTTTATTTGAGATTCAATTTCAGTTTTCCACAAACAAAAAAGCGTGTTTCAGCAACACGCTTTTTCAACGTAAACTTCGTTTATTCATTTGCAGACGGCATCAATCAGCAACGGGATAAGTGCCTTTCACCAACACGTTTTCATCCACATCATGAATATTGCGTACACCCGTAAACGCCATGGTGATGTCCATTTCTTTGTACAAAATTTCCAAAGCACGACGTACGCCGTCTTCGCCATACGCGCCCAAGCCGTACAAAAACGCTCGCCCCGTCAAGAAACCACGCGCACCCATCGCCCATGCTTTGAGCATATCTTGTCCGCTGCGAATGCCGCTGTCTAACCAAATTTCGGTTTGACCATTAACCGCGCTCACGATATTCGGCAAGGCTTGAATCGACGACAATGCGCCGTCCAACTGACGACCGCCGTGATTCGACACCACAATCGCGTCCGCACCGTGTTTTACCGCCATTTCGGCATCTTCAGGTTCTAAAATGCCTTTGATAATCAGCTTGCCACCCCACAAATCTTTGATGCGTGCCACATCGTCCCAACTCAAACGCGGGTCAAATTGTTCTGCCGTCCACGCAAACAAAGAAGACGCATCTTTTACATTCTCCGCGTGTCCCACAATATTGCGGAAAGTGCGGCGTTCGGTGTGCAACATATTCCAGCACCATTCTG
>JAUNMN010000037.1 GCA_030531795.1 Neisseria sp. | reverse complement strand
AATGACGTTTCACCATGTTGTACAGGCGATTGACGTAGTCTGCACCGTATTTTGTCCCCCATTTCATGCAGATGACGTAGTATTGTTCTGGCTCACTCATGCTCACTCCTGCTGGCGGTTTTAGATACGAAACGCAGACGGCATAAGTTTTACTGATGCCGTCTGCATTTATTTAAGTGTGTAAAATCAACAAGTAAACGCGTTTACGCTTGCTCTTCAATGAATTTCAACACGCTTTCTTGTGAAGTTAAGGCAGTGCAGTTGGCTTCTTTGTGAATGCGTTTTGCCAAACCTGCCAACACTTTGCCTGGCCCGCATTCGGCTGATTGCGTAATGCCTTCTTCTGCCAACAAAGACACGGTTTCTGTCCAACGCACAGGGCTATACAACTGGCGAACTAAAGCGTCTTTAATTTGCTCAGGATTGTCGTAAGACGCAACATCGGCGTTGTGCAAGACGCGAATGGCTGGCGTTTTGATGTTGATGTTTTGCAAAGCTGCCGCCAATTTTTCCGCCGCTGGTTTCATCAAGCTGCAATGCGAAGGCACAGAAACAGGCAATGGCAAAGCACGTTTCGCCCCTGCTTCTTTCGCCGCTGCCATCGCGCGTTCCACCGCCGCGGCATTGCCTGCAATCACCACTTGACCTTGCGAATTGAAGTTTACCGCTTCCACCACTTCATCTTGTGCGGCATCGGCACAAATTTGACGCACCACATCATCGTCCAAACCCAAAATCGCAGCCATCGCGCCCACGCCTTGTGGCACGGCGTTTTGCATCAGTTCGGCACGCAAACGCACCAAACGCACCGCATCGGCAAAATCCAAAGCACCAGCCACCACCAAGGCACTGTATTCGCCCAAGCTGTGTCCTGCCACCACATTCGGTTCTTTGCCGCCTGCAGCCAAATACGCACGATAAGTCGCCACGCCAGCCGCCAACATCAAAGGTTGGGTGTTCACGGTTTGTCCAATGATTTCAGCATCTTCGCCGTTCATCATCGCCCACAAATCTTGTCCCAAAGCGGCAGATGCTTCGTCAAATGTGGCTTTTACCACGTCCACGCCATCAAAACCGCTCATCATATTCAAACTTTGTGAACCTTGCCCTGGGAAGAAAAATGCGAAAGCCATCATATTTCCTTTATCTACTTGATTATTCAATATTTTATTTAATGTTTTTCAACCATGCCATCTGCAGACGGCACACAATCGTCTATGCTTAATAACGCAGCAACACCGCACCCCACGCGAAACCGCCGCCGATGCCTTCCAGCAACAAAAGTTGTCCGCGTTGAATGCGTCCATCGCGTACGCCCACGTCCAATGCCAAAGGAATCGATGCGGCAGAGGTGTTGCCGTGGTCTTGCACGGTAACAATCACTTTATTTTCATCTAAATTCAAGTGCTTAACCGTGCTGTCAATGATGCGTTTATTCGCCTGATGCGGCACCAGCCAATCCACTTGCTCCGCCTGATAACCTGCTTCCTCCAACACTTCCTCTGCCGCTTTCGCCAAGGTTTTCACCGCAAATTTGAACACGCCTGGCCCGTCCATTTGCACATAAGGCGTGCCGCAAACCTGTCCGCTTGCCATAAATCCAGGTACTTTAAGCAAATCCAAATACGAACCATCTGCCTGCAATTTGCTGTGAATAATGCCTTCTTCATCTGATGCCGCCAGCACCACCGCGCCTGCACCATCGCCAAATAATACGCAAGTTGAGCGGTCGTTCCAATCCAAAATGCGGCTAAAGGTTTCCGCACCAATCACCAGCGCTTTTTTCGCCATACCGCTTTTGATGTAAGCGTTGGCGGTATTCAAAGCATACATAAAACCTGCGCACACCGCCTGCACATCAAACGCCGCACAGCCGTTGGTGATACCCAATTTTTGCTGCACAATGGTTGCGGTTGAAGGAAATTGCATATCGGGTGTGGCGGTTGCCAACACGATTAAATCGATTTCATTGGCTGCCACACCAGCCGACTCTAAAGCATTTTGTGCCGCTTTAACCGCCAAATCACTGGTTTTTTCATTCTCTTCAGCCAAATGACGAAATTTAATGCCTGTACGCGTGGTAATCCATTCGTCTGACGTGTCCACTATTTTTGCAAGGTCATCGTTGCTGACACGCTTGGCAGGCAAATAGCTGCCTGTACCCAAAATTTTAGCGTTTTGCATGGAGCGCCCTTTCTTTTCAAACTTCCATTACATAAATGATTCAAAAATCGCTGCTGACACGCACAACAAACGATTATTCAAGCATCTGTTTTCACAATATTTTTAAGCAATTTCAGCTACCGCAATGCCGTCTGCAGCGATATTTACTCTGCAGACGGCATATTTTCTTTGTCTAAAACACGTTTTTAAGCAGGTTGATTTGCTTCTGAAACCGATGTTGCTTCGGCTTCTTGCAAACGTTTTTGTTCTGCCAACACCGCCAATTGCTCGGCAACACCTTGTTCAATTCTCGCCAAACTATCGGCTTTCGCTTCGTGATAAGCTTCTTCTAAAGCGTAAGTAAAGCCCACTGCGTCCGTGCCACCATGACTTTTAATCACCACGCCACGCAAGCCCAAGAAAATCGCACCATTAAACTTACGCGGGTCAAGTTTGTTTTTAAAGCCTTTGAGTGCAGGCAATGCCGCCAGCGCACCCAATTTGGTGAACCAATTTGCTTGAAATTCCTGCTTAATCGCGCCGCCCATGAATTTAACCGCGCCTTCAATCGTTTTCAGCACGATGTTGCCAACAAAACCATCGGCAACCACCACATCCACATCGCCAGCAAAAATGCCGTTGCCTTCCACATTGCCCACAAAATTCAGCTTGCTGCTTTGCAACAGTTTAAAGGTTTGCTTAACCGTTTCCGTGCCTTTGATGTCTTCCGTGCCAACATTAAGCAAACCCACGCGTGGTGTACCTGCTTGCGGTTTGAGTGCTTGCACCAACTCGCTACCAATCACCGCAAATTGCACCAACTGCTCAGGCGTGCAATCCACGTTCGCACCCAAATCCAACACCAGCGTGGTTTTGCCGTTTTGTGCAGGCAAGAATTTGGCAATCGCAGGGCGTTCGATGCCGTTAATCGTTTTCAACACAAAACGTGCTGTCGCCATCAATGCCCCAGTGTTGCCAGCCGACACCGCCGCCTGCGCCGCACCTTCTTTCACTTGATTAATCGCCACGCGCATAGACGAATCTTTTTTGTTTTTCAACGCCAATTGCGGTTGCTCGTCCATTTCCACCACTTGCGTGGCATGAACAATTTCAACACGTTCCAACGGTGCTTTGTGCGCTTGCAAGGCATCGCGAATTTGCGTTTCATCGCCCACCAACAGCAAACGCACATTGTCTTGTTTGCGTAAAAATTCCACTGCACCAGGAATGGTAACCGCCAAACCCGCGTCTCCACCCATGGCATCAACAGCTAAAGTAATCATTATTTTCTTTCAAATTCAATGTTTTGGCTTACTTGCCGTCTGCAGTTAAATCAATCGCACCGCGTGCCGCCAAGCGATTGTGTTCGTCAATATCGTCTGCATCCCAAGGGTAGTTAATCCACCAGTTTTCAACCGTGATGCCACTGAAATAATGCACGTTTTCAGGAATTTTGCCGACTTTTTCCTTGATTTTTTCGTGCAACACCGCCACACCGATTTCCTGAAAACCTTCGCGATTCAATTCGTTTAATACAAATTCCAGCGTAACGCGCGTGTCGTCTACTTCGTCCACCACCAACACGTTTTTGCCACGCAAACATTCGGGCATCGGGTCTAACCACTGCACTTTTTTCACTTCATCAGTGGGCTTGCCATCATCGTCGCCATCGTAATAAGCGGTGGTTACCGCATAAATCGGAATCTCCAAAAAACAACGCAAAATGCGTGCAGGAATGAAACCGCCGCCGCCAATCGCAATCATCGCATCAAATTTCACGCCCGATGCTTGGATTTTTTCCGCCAAGTCTTTCAAAACACGATGAATATCGTCATAGCTGTACCAAATTTTTTTTGCCATGATGTTCGTCCCAAAACCAAAAACAGGCTATTTTGCCTGCTGTTTTATATGTAAAGTTTGCAGTATATAACGCCCAAATAACTGTGCATAGATTTGCATCAAGAGATTTGCGCCTTGTGCCGTCTGCAGACGGCATCTGTTTGAGTGAAAGTATTGAATTGCTTATTTTAATGACGTTCAGCGTTTTCATTCAAACAATCAAAAGACAAAATGATTCAAATACTTAATCAAATCTAAACGCCAAAAACAAAAAACGGAAACCGCAAGATTTCCGCTTTTTTGCTGTAAGCTAATTATTCACCTTTAGCTTTAACCACTTTACGACCGCGGTACATACCGTTAGGCGAAATGTGGTGTGGGCGATGCACTTCACCAGTTGCGCTGTCAATAGACAAAGCAGGTGCAGTCAAAGCATCGTGTGAGCGGTGCATACCGCGTTTTGAAGGTGATTTTTTATTTTGTTGAACAGCCATTTCAAGCTCCTAAAAATAACGAAAAATAATGGTTTAGCTATTGCGTTTTAGCCCCGCCAGTGCAGCAAAAGGATTTGGTTTATCTTGATTGACTTGCACCAAAGCCTCATTAGCGCAGTCCTCATGGCGTGGCGAATAAGGCATGGCCATCAGGATTTGATCTTCCACCAACTCGCGTACGTCCAATTCATCGCTCATCAACATGCCTTCCAACTCATCATCGGCAAGCATGGCTTCGTCTAATTTTTCTTCATCAGAAAACAAAACGATTTTGGCGTTTTCTTGCCACTGAAACGGCATCGCACTCATGCAACGCTGACATTGCAAACGAAACTCGCCCTTCAGTGCCAAATCCAAATATGGACGTTGCCATCTATCGATTCCGCCTGTTAATACAAGCTCAATCGTGGCATTTTTATCCGCCAAATATTCGTGCGACCAAACGCGTTCATCTAAATCGCTTAAAGCAAAACTCAAATGTAACTGTTTGGCTTGGGCAGCAAATTGTGCTGGTTCAATCAAATTAGGGTTTAACATAAACGTGCTATGATATAATTCAAATACTTTTTAGTCAATGATTTTCAGAAAATGAAAAACAATTTACCGCTTATTTTAGGCTCAAGCTCGGTTTTTCGCCAACAGCAATTGTCGCGTTTAGACTTGCCTTTTCACGTCGCCAAACCCGATTTTGACGAAACACCACAAGCAGGCGAAACCGCCGCCGACACCGCTTTGCGCCTAGCCATCGGCAAAGCACGCTCTTTGCAGACGGCATTTCCTGCGGCTTTGATTATCGGTGCAGACCAAGTGGCGTTCTGTCAAAATCGGCAATTGGGCAAACCAATGAGCGTGGCTAAAGCGCAACAAATGTTGCAAGAAATGAGCGGACAAACCCTGCATTTTTACAGTGCGCTGTGCGTGTTCAACAGCCAAACAGGCGCAATTCACAGCCATGTGGACATCACCCAAGTCAAAATGCGCGTTTTAAGTGAAACGCAAATCGCCAATTATTTGGCTCGCGAACCCGATGCGATTTACTGCGCAGGTGCAGCCAAAAGCGAAGGTTTGGGCATGGCTTTGATTGAACGCATAGACAGCAGCGACCCAAATGCCTTAATCGGTTTGCCGATGTTGCGTTTGATTGATTTTTTATCCGCCGAAGGCGTGGATATTTTGGCAAACGCGTAGCGATGCCGTCTGCAGACAGCACAAGTTTTCCATTAAATCAAACATTCTATTAAATCAAAAAGTTAAAAATACGATGAAACCCACTTTATATTTAATCCCCACGCCCTTAGGCAATCCCGACACGCCGTGTTTATTGCCGCATGAAGCCGAATGGATTCGTGATTTGCGTGATTTTGTGGTGGAAGCCGAAAAAACCGCACGAGCACATTTAAAGCATTTGGGCATATCCAGCCCGATACGCGAACTGAATTTGCAAACGCTAAATAAACACACCGACAAAAAGCAAATCCTTGATTTATTGCAACCTTTAAAAGACGGTCGCAGCATGGGTTTGCTCAGTGAAGCAGGTTGCCCTGCGATTGCCGACCCTGGAGCGGATTTGGTAGCGTTGGCGCATCAACACGGTTTTGAAGTGCGTCCGCTGGTTGGGCCGTCCAGCATTTTGTTGGCACTGATGGCATCGGGCGCGAACGGGCAAAATTTCGCATTTAAAGGCTATTTGCCAGCCGAAAAAAACGAACGCATCGCCGCACTAAAAAAGCTGGAACAGCATTCGCGGCAACACAATGAAACCGCCTTATTCATTGAAACGCCCTATCGCAATCCTGCGTTGCTTGCCGATGCGATTGAAGTGTTGCACCCCGAAACGCGTTTGTGCATCGCCTGCGATTTGACTTTGCCCACGCAAACCATTGTCAGCCAAAGCGTTGGCGCGTGGCGTAAACTCAAAACCCTGCCCGATTTAAAAAAACGCCCAACGATTTTTGTGTTGCACGCAGCCTAAGCCCTTGCCGTCTGCAGTTGCCCACACTGCAGACGGCATCATTTGAACCAAATAATTGAAAAACATGAATATTCAACACCAACACACCGCGCATTGCGAAAGCGGCGTGATGTCCACTTTATTACAACATCATGGCATCAACTGGAACGAAGCCATGGTGTTTGGCATGGCTTCCGCCCTTTCTTTTGCCTACATTCCGCTGATTAAAGTGTCGGGTCAACCGCTCATCGCCTACCGCACGCCGCCGAAAAGCATCATTCAACGCGTGTGCAAACAGCTTGGCATTCGTTTGGTGATGGAAAAATTCAGCGACGAAGCTGCAGGCATGGCGGCTTTGGACGCGGCACTGGATCGCGGCGAGTTGGTTGGCTTGCAAACTTCGGTGTTTTGGCTACCCTATTTTCCCGAAGCAATGCGTTTTCATTTCAATGCCCACAATCTATTGGTTTACGGCAAAGACGGCGACGACTATCTCATCAGCGACCCCGTTTTTGAAACCGTGCAACGCTGTACCAGTCAAGATTTGCGTTTGGCACGCTTTGCCAAAGGCGCGTTGGCGGCGAAAGGTTTGATGTATCGCTTGGAAAACGTGCCGTCTGCAGCCCAAATTGAAGCTAAAATGCCGCATTTACTGCGTTTGGCAATCCGCAAAACCGCCAAACAGATGAACGCGCCCGTATTTTTCGCGGGCTACAAAGGCATACACACGCTTGCCAACAAAATCAGCAAACTGGAATTTAACAAAAACAAACTGCAAAACAATGCATTATATTTGGGACACATCGTGCGCATGCAAGAAGAAATCGGCACAGGCGGCGCAGGTTTTCGCTATTTGTTTGCCTACTTTTTGCAACAAGCTGCCGCTTATTTGCCAGCGCAAGAGTGCCAACAATTTTCGCAACAATTAACCGAAATTGGCGACAGTTGGCGTTTGTTCGCCGCACAAGCAGTGAAACAATGTCGCAAACCAGCCGCACAAGGCTATGCTGAAGTTGCCGATTCATTGCACCAACTCGCCGAACGCGAACGCGCGTTTTGGCAAGCGGTATTGCGTTTTACCCAAAATCCATAATTTGCCGTCTGCAGCCATGATAAACATTCAATCTCTGTCGCATCGTTATGCCAACGCCCAACAAAATGCCTTATCCAACATCAGCTTACAGATTCAAGCTGGCGAATGTTGGGGTTTGCTTGGGCATAATGGCGCGGGCAAAACTACGCTGATGTCGTTGCTCGCAGGTTTGCAAGAGGTGCAAACGGGCGACGTGTTTTTGAATGGCAAACCGTTTCGCGATTTGTCACGCGTGGAACGGCAAAAAATCGGTTTGGTGCCGCAAGATTTCGCGTTTTATCCGCAATTGAGCGTGTGGGACAATATGCGTTTTTTCGCTTCGCTTTATCGTGAACGCGATGCCAACTGGTTGCAACATTTGCTGGCAAAAGCCGATTTATTGCCTTATCAAAAACAAGCGGCGAAAAACCTGTCGGGCGGTTTAAAACGGCGTTTAAACTTCGCCATCGGTCTCATCAATCGCCCTGAAATTCTGTATTTAGACGAAATCACGGTCGGCATCGACCCGCAATCGCGTCGCTTTATTTTAGACAGCGTGCAAGAACAAATCGCCGCAGGTGTAACCGTGATTTACACTTCGCACTATCTGAACGAAATTGAAACTTTATGCTCAAAAATTGCCTTATTAAACGCTGGAGAACTGGTTTATCAAGGCAAAATCAGTGATTTATTGCAACAAGATGCGCAACAAGTGCGCTTTGTATGCGAAACGATGCCGTCTGCAGTGCAAACACAATTGACGCAACAATTTGCCTTACAATCTTTAGGACAAGGACAGTTTGCCGCGCGATTAAATCCCGAACAGGCGGCGGCCTTGTATCGCAACTTGATGGCTGAAAACATCAAAATCAGCCATTTTCAACAAGGATATGGTTCTTTAGAGTCATTTTATTTGGATTTTTTGCGAAAGAGTGAAGCATGATTGCGTTTTCAATGATTAAGGAATGGAAGCTGCTCGCTCGCGATTTGCACGGTTTGGCGGTGTTGTTTGTGATGCCGATTGCCTTCATGCTGATTATGTCTTTGGCATTAAGTCGTGATGCCGAACCGCATGCAGGTAGCCAACTGGTTTTGTTGGGCGAAACCGATTATGCGGTGAATCAAAAGTTGGCAGACAAACTCGCGCAAGAAAACATTCACATCACGCTGCTGCCGTCTGCAGTATTGGCTGAACAACAAAAACGTTTACAAAGCAATGGTTTGCAAATGCTGATTGTGAACCCGAACACCAGCAAAACGCCTTTGCGCAACAATCAGCCTTTGCAATTATTTGTGCCGCCCGACACCGAATCGGCGTGGCTGATGGCAATGAAAGGTTTGCTGCAACAGCATTACAGCGACATTCGGCTCAATCATTATTTTGACCAAGTCGGCGATTTACGCATTGACGAAAAAGGTTTGCCCGCCAAAATCAAACGCGAAATGGAAGACAAAATCAATGAAAAAAGCACACAACGTTTTGAACAAGTGGAACAATTTTTGCAAAGCGATTTGCTGAATGAACATTATTTAAGCAACTCGGGAAAAACGGTTGCCAAACCCAACTCGGTGCAACACAGTGTGCCTGCGTGGTTGATTTTTGGCATGTTTTTCATCATGATTCCGCTTTCTAATGTGATGGCTTTGGAAAAACAAACCAACACGCTGACGCGTTTGCGTTTGGCGCGTGCCAGTGCCAGCGGTTTGTTATTTGCCAAACTCTTGCCCTATTTCATCATCAATCAATTGCAATTCATCGGCATGCTGTGGCTCGGTCGCCACGTTTTGCCTTATTTTGATGCGCCTGCGTTGCTGCTTCATGGCGACTGGCAAGGCTATGCCGTGTTGGCGATTGCCGTGAGTTTGGCGGCACTCGGTTACGCGCTGTTGATGAGCGTGTGCGCCAAAAGCACCGAACACGCCGTTGTTCTCGGTGGCGGTGGGATTATTTTGATGGCGGCAATCGGCGGAATTATGGTGCCCAGCCATTTGATGCCCGAAACCATGCAAACTTTGAGCCAGATTTCGCCTATGGCTTGGGGTTTGCAAGCCTTTGAACAATTATTGTTAAACCACAGCAATTTGGCTGGCATCGCCGCCCAAATCGGCTATTTGCTTGCCTTTGCCTGCGTTTGTTTAACGCTTGCCACCTTGATTTATCGCCGTCAATTGCGTACCCAAGCGCGGTTTTAAAGTGATGCCGCACTGCAGACGGCACAATATTTTGATAGAGAATCATCATGTCTTACACTTTCACTCTTGCCGCCCCCGATTTGGAAAACGAGTTGAAAAAACTCATCATTCAAGAAGCCGACAAAAGCGATGCGATTGCCGCCGACGATTTGAGCGACAGCGAGCCTTTGTTTGGCGATTCCAGCCGCGTCGGCTTGGATTCGCTGGACGCATTGCAGATTTCGGTTGCCTTGCAACAGCATTTTGGCGTGCGTTTGCAAGGCGACCGCGCCGTTCGGGCGCACATGATGTGCGTTGCCGACTTGGCGGCGTTTGTGCGGGCAGAACGCGCATGACTTATCTACGCGCCCACCATTGCCTTGCCAGTTCTGGCGAAGTGTCCACCGAAAACATTCGCTTTCTCAAGCAAGTGCAGACGGCATACCTGCATCGCGCCTTTGCCAAAAACCGTTTAAGCATTCAAGATTTAACGTCGCAAATTCATCACAGCATCAACCAAGCCGCCGCCCAATCAGGCTGGAACAATTTCACGCAAATCCCGATTTTTATCGGTTCAACCGCCTACACCATGGCGCACTACGAACACAGCCAAGTCGCCAACAGTTTCACGCTGGACGAGTTAGCCCAAGCCCTGCAACGCAACTACGGCTATGCCCACATCAACTGCTTCGCCACCTCCTGCACCAGTGCCGCCCACGCCCTTGCCCAAGCGCATTTCATCTTGACAAATGGCTGGACAGAACGCGCTTTTTTGGTTGGTGCAGAAAGTCATAATCTATTGACTTTATTACACTTTCATAGCCTAGGTTTACTCAAATCGCCACAACAGCCGCAAGGCTTCATCTTGGGCGAAGGCATCGCCACTTTGGCATTAGAAACCAGCGCCAAGCAAAGCGGTTTGCATCTCATCGCCAGCCACAGCCACACCCAAGCCAACATCAGCGACCACAGTGCAGACGGCATCGCCACGCTGATGCAACACGTTTTAGCCCAAGCCAACTTGTCCGCCAGCGACATCGCCGCCATCAAATTACACGCCATCGGCACGCCCAGCACCGACCAAGCCGAACTCGCCGCGATTGATGCCGTGTTCGCCCAACGCCCCGCTTTACACGCTTTCAAAAACCAAGTCGGACACACGCTCGGCGCAAGCGGCGCAATCGAAATCGCCGCGTGGCAAAACGTTTTGCACGACTTTTTGCACACGCAAACGCAAAATCAAACCGCACATTTTCTCGCCCTATTTTTGGGTTTTGGTGGCAATGCCGTGGCACAAATTTGGAAACATCAGCCATGAACGACCCTTTTTTCATCACTTGGCGACATTTTTTTACGCACAACAGCAACACACCCAGCAGCGATTTGCGTCAGCAACTCAAACACGCAGGCACAGACGCACGCCGCTTGAGTCGCCAAACCATGCTCGCCCTGCTTGCCAACCACGGCTGTCCACCTTTGCCCAACGACAGTGCCGTCTGCGTTGGCATTGATTTTGGCTCGCCATCGGTGTTTCAACAAATGCAGCAAAACGTCGCCGCCAACATCGCCAAACCTTTTGATTTACTGGCACATTTACACAACGCCCCTGCTTTTCACGTTGCCCAACAACACCAGCTCACAGGTGCAAACGTGGTGCAAATCGTCGGCAACAGCCCAAGCAAATGGCAGATTTTCAACACCGCGTATCAGCTTTTGAGCCAACATTCACACGTTTTGCTGCTCCTGTGTTACGAAGCTGCCACGCCCGAAATCAGCCCGCAAGAAGGCTGTCTTGCCCTACTTTTATCCACCATGCCGTCTGCAGACTCGTGCGATTGCACGCAGAACAAGTGCGACATTCGCATCAGCCGCAGCCAAGCCTCTGCCAGCGAAATGCCAAACGACTACTTCTCCGCCTGCCAAACCCTGTGGCAACAACTCAATCACGCCGATTTAGACTTACGCCTGCCCACAGGCTTCGGCGACGTGTGGCACTTGCGCCACGAATAAACGAGCGTAAATAAACAAAAGCCACGCCACGCAAGAAAATCCGCCAACAAACCCACTCGCCCCTACGCAAAAGGCGTGAAATTTTGTAAAATGTCGCCCTTTATTGCGTTCGCGTTCACGGAAAATCAGGCATGAAACGGGTTTTGCTGGTTTATTATTCTCAAACAGGGCAACTGGCTGAATTAACACGCCATTTTGCGCTGCCTTTGCACAGTGCAGACGGCATAGAAGTGGAAACTTTGTGCATTCAGCCGCAGCAAGAATTTGCTTTTCCGTGGCGTTTTTTCACGTTTTTCAACACCTTTCCTGAAACAGTGCATTTGCAGCCACGTCCGATTGTTGAGCCTGCTTTTCAGACAGAACGCTATGATGCGATTGTGTTGGCGTATACCGTGTGGTTTTTGTCGCCTGCACAACCGATGACCGCGTTTTTGCAACACCCAGAAGCGCAAAAACGCTTGCGCGACACGCCTGTCATCACGCTCATCGGCTGTCGCAATATGTGGCTGCAAGCGCAAGAAACGATGAAAAAAATGCTGGCGGATTGTGGCGCAAAACTGGTTGGCAATGTCGTGAAAATTGACGAATGCAGCAGCGCCGCCAGTTTCATCACCACGCCTGCGTGGATGTTTACAGGCAAAAAACAGGCGTTTGCCTGCTTGCCGTCTGCAGGCATTGCCGAACATGAATTACGCGACGCGCAGCGTTTTGGCGAACGCTTAAAGCAAGTTTTACAAAATAATCAAACACTTGATGAAACGCTGTTTCACAACATGGGCGCGGTGCGCGTGAACGAAAAACTGATTTTCAGCGAAAAAGCAGGCAAACGCAGTTTTGATGTTTGGGGCAAATTATTGCTGGCGGCGGGCAAGCGTTCAGCCGCTTTGCGCCGCGTGTTGTTAGTCGGCTACATCGTTTTTTTGGTCGGTATTATTTTGACATTAGTACCGATTAGTGCCGCCATAAAAATCCTGCTCAAACCTTGGCTCAAAGACAAAATCGCCGCCGAAAAAGCCTATTTTGCCGCACCTTCTGGCGAATAAATGAGAGAAACAATAATGAATAAAAATAATGGTTTACAAGAAGTCTACATCACCCACACCGCCGCTTTTTTGCCCAACCATCCCGTTGGCAACGATGAAATGGAAAACGTGTTGGGACGCGTTGGCGATTTGCCTTCTCGCACGCGCCAACGCATTTTGCGTTCCAACGGCATACACACGCGTTATTACGCGATTGACCCAGACACGCGACAAGCAACACATTCTTGCGCGGATTTGGCGGCGCAGGCGGTGCAGCAATTGTTTGCGCAAGGCGTGTCTTCGCAAGATTTGGACGTGTTAGCGTGTGCCACATCTTATCCCGACCAAACCATGCCAGGGCATGGCGCGATGGTGCATGGTTTGTTGAGTGCAGACGGCATCGCCTGCGAAATGGTCAGCACCGCTGGCGTTTGCACCGCTGGCATGACCGCGCTCAAACACGCTTACAACGCGATTCGCACGGGCGAGCATCAATCGGCGATTGCCTGCGCTGCCGAAGCCGCGTCTGCGGTGATGCGCAAAGAAGCGTTTACCAGCGAAACCGCCAGCAAACTCGCCGCTGATTTTCGCCCCGAGTTGGCATTTGAAAAAGACTTTTTGCGCTGGATGTTGTCGGACGGCGCAGGCGCGGTGCATTTGAGCAATCGCCCGTCGGGCAACAGTTTGCGCATTGTGTGGCTAGATTTAGTGTCTTACGCCCACGAACAGCCTGTGTGCATGTATGCAGGTGGCGATGTGGCTGCAGACGGCACATTTCGCGGTTGGAAAACCTTTTCTCCAGACGAGCGCGAAACGCAAAGCGCGATGGCGGTGAAGCAAAATGTGAAATTGTTAAACGAAAACATCGTGCATTACACGCTGGAAAAAGCACTCAGCCGCAGCATTCAAAAACACGGTTTGCGTTTAGACGATGTGGATTTTTTCCTGCCGCACTATTCGTCGCACTATTTCCGCGACAAAATGGCGCAAGGTTTGGCGAACATCGGTTTTCCGATTAGCGAAGACAAATGGTTCACCAACCTTGCCAGCAAAGGCAACACAGGTTCGGCATCGATTTACATCATGCTAGATGAATTTTTGCGGCAACACACTTTGCAAAGCGGACAAAAAATCTTGTGTTATGTGCCAGAAAGTGGACGTTTTAGCTCGGCGTTTATGTTGCTGGAAAAAGTTTAAAACAGGCTATGAGGTAACATCATGGACGAAAAAGACATTCCGCAAGACCAAAGCCGAAGTTATCAAGGGCAAAACAAAATCATCTACGCCACCCGCGACGGGCAATATCTTGCCGCCAAAAGCAATGGCTGGGACACCGAAGATTACGCGACGCAACAAGCCGTGGCGCAGCTTACCGAACAAGCACACAACGCATGGCAACGTTATCAGGCTGGCGAAGTGTCTGCCCTGTTTTACTTGATGCACGCCTATCGCCACGACGAAAGCTCGCTTGCCCAAGCTGCTGGCGTGTTCCGCTGGCAATTGCGCCGCCACTTTCAGCCGCACATTTTTGCCAAACTGTCCGCCAAAACTTTGGCAAAATACCAACAATCCTTGCAATTGAGTGAAGCGGAATTAAAAAATCCCACACCGCCGCAACCCAAATAACCCTCGCCCCAAACGCGTGAAAAAATGTGCGCAAAATCCCAAACCGAATAAAACAAGCAAATGAAACAAAAAATGCCGTCTGCAGTTTTGATTCAAACCGCAGACGGCATGATGTTTTCAAACATCAAAGATTGAGTGATTTATTTGCTGCCCAGTTGTGGCAAAACCGAACCTTCGCCCAGTTGCAACAAACCTGTTTGCGAGTAAACGCCTAATTTATTGCGCGTGTCGGAAATGTCCAAATTGCGCATGGTCAGTTGTCCGATGCGGTCAAGCGGCGTGAAGGCGGCGTTTTCCACTTTTTCCATAGACAAACGCTCTGGCGCGTAGGTCAAGTTTGGCGATTCGGTGTTCAAAATTGAATAATCGTTGCCACGACGCAATTCAAGCGTTACTTCGCCTGTGATGGCTTTGGCAACCCAGCGTTGGGCGGTTTCGCGTAGCATCAATGCTTGGCTGTCAAACCAGCGACCTTGATACAATAAGCGACCCAAACGCAAACCGTTGATGCGGTATTGTTCAATGGTGTCTTCGTTGTGAATACCAGTAAGCAAACGCTCATAGGCGATGTGCAACAACGCCATGCCAGGAGCTTCGTAAATGCCGCGCGATTTGGCTTCGATGATGCGGTTTTCAATTTGGTCGCTCATGCCCAAGCCGTGTCGTCCACCGATTTTGTTGGCTTCCAAGAATAATTCCACTGGGTCGGTAAACTCTTTGCCGTTCAAAGCAACGGGCACGCCTTCTTCAAAACGCACGCTCACTTCTTCGGCTTTCACTGCTACATTTTCGTCCCAAAATGCCACGCCCATAATCGGTTTGACGATTTTGATGCCGCTGTTTAAGAATTCCAAATCTTTGGCTTCGTGGGTTGCACCGAGCATATTGCTGTCGGTTGAATAGGCTTTTTCTACCGACATTTTGTAGTCAAAACCATTGGCAATCAAAAATTCCGACATCTCTTGACGACCGCCTAATTCGTCGATAAAGGTTTGGTCTAACCAAGGTTTGTAAATGCGCAAAGCTGGGTTGGTGAGCAAACCGTAACGGTAAAAACGTTCGATGTCGTTGCCTTTGTAGGTTGAACCATCGCCCCAAATATTGACATCGTCTTGTTTCATCGCTGAAACCAACATCGTGCCTGTTACCGCGCGACCGAGTGGCGTGGTGTTGAAATAAGGCACGCCGCCTGTGGAAACGTGGAACGCGCCGCACTGAATCGCGGCAATGCCTTCGTGTACCAACTGGCTGCGGCAATCGACCAAACGCGCTTCAATTGCACCGTATTCTTTAGCTTTTTTCGGAATCGCGTTGTAGTCGTCTTCATCGGGCTGACCTAAATTGGCGGTGTAGGCATAAGGTTGTGCGCCTTTGAGTTTCATCCACAACAAGGCGGCTGATGTGTCCAAACCACCTGAAAAGGCGATGCCAACGCGGTGTCCGATGGGCAGAGATTGCAAAATAGTATGATTGCTCATGTGATTCCTTTGCTGAATTTGTTTATTGATGAATAAATAACATACCCAATCGCTGGGCTTTCTTTTACAATGATTATTATACAAATCAAGATTTGCGTCTAGTATGTAAAGAAAGTTTAAGGAGTGTGGCGATGCAATTCAATTTAATCATTGTCGGCGATGAAATTTTACACGGCACGCGCGCCGATGCTCATTTTGCATTTTTCAAGCAAACGCTGGCAGATTGTGGTTTTAAGCTGCGCAGCGTAACTTATTTGCCCGATGATGAAGCGATTTTGGTGCAACACTTCCAACGCAGTTTTGCAGACAGCATCGCCACTTTTGTTACGGGCGGAATCGGGGCAACGCCCGATGATTTTACCCGTCAAGCGGTTGCCAAAGCCTTGGATTTGCCCTTAATTTTGCACCCCGAAGCGGCAGAGATTATTAAACAATTAACATTAGCACGCGGCGACAGTTTGGACAGCGCGGAACACCAACAGCGTTTGAATTTGGCACGCTTCGCTGAAGGCGTGGATTTGATTCCGAATCCGTATAATTCAGTGGCGGGGTTCAGCAT
>JAUNMN010000036.1 GCA_030531795.1 Neisseria sp. | reverse complement strand
TTCAAAAAAGGGCAGCCTTGGTATCGCATTCCTGAAACCAAAGTGCATTATGAAATCACGGTGGGCGACGATATTTTGCCGCAACAGTGGCTGGCGGAAAAACCCTTGCCGATTGCGGCTCGGCGTTTAAATGATTATTTACAACAATACTTTATGGAAAGAACGAAATGAGTGCATTAGAAACACAAATCAAACAATTGATTATTGACAGCTTGGGTTTGGAAGACATCACGGTTGCCGACATCGACAGCGAAGCGGCTTTGTTTGGCGACGATGGCTTGGGCTTGGATTCGGTAGACGCTTTGGAATTGGGTTTGGCGGTGCAAAAAACCTTTGGTTTTCAAATTGATGGCGACAAAGAAAACTTGCGCGATTATTTTGCCAACGTGAAAACTTTAGCGGCATTTGTTGAAAGCCGCAAAGCGTAAGGAGAGGGCGATGACTGAACAAGATATTCGTCAATTATTGACACGCGCTTTGGTGGAACTCTTTGAAATTGAAGAAGAACGCATCAAGCCCGAAACGAATTTATACGAAGATTTGGAAATCGACAGCATCGATGCGATTGATTTGATTGACCACATCAAACGCGAAACAGGTCGCAAACTCAATGCTGAAGATTTTCGCAGCGTGCGCACTTTTGAAGATGTGGTGCAAGCGGTGTTGCGTCATCAAGGCGAATAAAACGATGCCGTCTGCGCTTGGGCTGTTGCCGTTTAGAGAAGTGCAGACGGCATTTGAACGATGATGAATAAACTTGCCACTGTTTTGCTCGCTGTTTTCAGCTTGTTTTATCCCTTGTTATGGTATTTTGGACGCGACAAGGGCGTTTTTTTATGGCTGGCGGCGGCGATGGCGGCATTGTGGTTGTTGCGAGCGGCGATGCAAAAAATGCCCAGTCAGAAAATCGTTTCGCTGTTGGTGGCGGTGTTTTTTGTGGCTTTGCTGGTGTGGCAAAATCAGGCGGCGATGTATTGGTATCCTGTGTTGGTAAACGGTTTGATGCTAGCCTTGTTTGGTGGCAGTTTGTTTACCCAGCAAAGTTTGGTCGAACGTTTGGCGCGTTTGACTGAACCCGATTTGCCGTCTGCAGCGGTGTTGTACACGCGGCGTGTTACCCAAATTTGGTGCATTTTTTTCATCATCAACGGCAGCATTGCCGCCATTTTGTATTTGGCGAATTGGCTGCAGGCGTGGGCGGTGTACACAGGCATAGTCGCCTATGTTTTGATGGGGCTGCTGGGCGGCGGCGAGTGGCTTTATCGACAATATCAACGTAAAAAAAATCCATGAACACACACAAACTCAGTGAATTTTTGTTGCCCGACGCGGCGCGTGCAAACGATTTAATCGCCATTTCGCCCGACTGGACGCGTGCCGATTTTCAGCGCACGGCGTGGCGTTTGGCGGCGTATTTGCGTGCGAACAACATTCAAACCGCCGCTTTGTGGTTTGACGATGCCGCGTGGTTTGCCTGCGCGATTTTGGCAACTTGGCAAGCGGGCGCAGACGCTTTATTGCCGCCGAATGTGAACGCCGACAATCGCACTTGGGTCGGACAAAATGCTGATATTTGGCTAACAGATAATCTTGATTTTGCAGATGAATTAGCCGTTTGCGTGTTGCCGCGTGATGTGGAAGTGATGCCGTCTGCAGTTGCCGCGCCCGAGCAAGCGATGGATGTGAACCGTTGCGCGTGGCTGAAAACTTCGGGTTCAACAGGGCAGGCGCAGTTGGTTAAGAAAACCGTACAACAAATGCAGGACGAAGCCTTGGCTTTGGTGGCAAACATGCCGTTTGCGGCGGGCAAACATCAGGCAATCGGCAGCGTGAGCGTGCAACATTTATACGGTTTCACCTTCCGTTTTGCGACTGCTTTAACCGCAGGCTGGGCTTTGGTGCGCGAACAAAAAATGTATCCCGAAACGCTGTTGGCACAAACGCAGCAGGCGACATCGGCGGTGTGGATTAGCAGCCCAGCTTTACTCAATCGCGTGGGCGAGCAGGGCGACTGGTCGGGTTTGCAAACGCGTGTGGTGGGCGTGATTTCCGCTGGCGGCGCGATGCCGGAAAACACCGCCAACTGGATAAACCAGCACACAGGCGGTTTGTTTGAAATTTACGGCAGCACGGAAACAGGCGTGATTGCGAATCGCCAAAACGCGGCGCAATGGCAGTTTTTTGCAGGCGTACAAAACGGCGAAAACGAAAGTGGCGCGTTGTGGATTGAGTCGCCGTGGAGCGCAGGCAAAGTGCAGACGGCAGACGTGATTCAGCGTGAACACACAGGCTTTTACTTGCTCGGACGGCAAGACCGCATCATCAAATTTGCCGATAAACGGGTGGCGCTCAATCAGCTGGAACACGATTTATTGCAGCATCCTTACATCGCCGACGTGCATTGCGCCTTGCACCCCGAGCGCAAACGCCTTGCCGCGTGGCTGGCTTTGAGTGCAGACGGCATCGCCGCTTGGCGTGAACACGGACGCAGCGCGATGATTGCCACTTTGAAACAACATTTATTGCAAAGCCAAGACAAACTGGCGTTGCCGCGTTTTTGGCGCTTTGCCAGCCAGTTGCCGCGCAACGCCCAAGCCAAAATTGCCGCCGCCGATTTCGCGCGCGTGTTCAGCGAAACCAGCACCGCCCCAGCGTGGCAGGATTTGGGCGAAAACGATGGCGTGCAACTTTATCGTGGCGAAGTGCCTGTGGATTTGACTTATTTCGCAGGGCATTTTGACCATTTTCCGCTGGTGCCTGGCGTGGTGGAATTGCGTTGGGTGCAAGAGTTGGCGAGCGAATTTGCGTGGGGCAAGCGCAGTATGATTCGGGTGGAAAACCTGAAATATCAGCAGTTTATTCGTCCAGCCGATGTGGTGGATGTGAGTTTGCAATACGATGAAAACAAAGACAAATTGCAGTTCAAAATCACTTGTGGCGAATACACTTGTGCCTCTGGGCGGATTGTGTTCACTCCACACAGTGCCTGAATATGGAAGACAACGTCATGCCGCGTCGCCCTGAGCGTTGTCCTGAGCCTGTCGAAGGGCTTGTCGAAGGGTCTGCATTCGGTAAAACCATTGAAAACAAAAGAAAATCAGCAAGTGAGCAAAACATGAAAACCCTAGCCCTGATTCCCCACTACAAACACGAAACCATGGTGGCGCAAGTGGTTGCAGGCGTGCGCGCGTTTGGCTTGGACGTTTTGATTGTGGACGATGGCTCGGGCGAGCCCAGCGGCGCGGTGTTGCGTGATTTGGCGGAACAAGAGGGCGTGTTTGTGTTGTTTCGCCCCGTCAATGGCGGCAAAGGCGCGGCGATGAAAGCAGGGCTGAAGTGGGCGGTGCAACAGGGTTACAGCCACGTTTTGCAAGTGGACGCAGACGGTCAGCACGAGTTAAACGACATCAGCAAAATGCTGTTGTTGGCGCAGGAAAATCCCGAAGCCGTGGTGTGTGGTGCGCCGCAGTATGGCGACGACGCGCCCAAAGCGCGTGTTTATGGCAGAAAAATCACCGATTTTTGGAACGCTTTGCACACGGGTTCGCGCGACATTCGCGATGGCATGTGCGGTTTTCGCCTGTATCCTGCCGTCTGCACTTTTGCCGTGATTTGCGAAGAAAACATCGGCAATCGCATGGATTTTGACACCGAAATTTTGATTCATTTGTATTGGCGACGCGTGCCGCTGGTGTGGCTGGACACCCCCGTGCGTTACGCCGCAGACGGCATCTCACATTTTCGCAGCTGGCAAGACAATGTTTTGATTAGCAAAATGCACGCGCGTTTGTTCTGTCAAATGTTGGCAAGACGTTGGCGCAACAAAGGACGCGTGCGGTGAGTGCGGCAGGGCAAAATCCGCAGTCAAAGCAACATTGGGCGGCGCAAAATGAACGCGGCAATGCCTTGTTTTTGCGTTTGACCACGCTGATGGTGCGTTATTTGCCTGCGTGGCTGATGCAGCCGTGTATTTTTTTTGTGGTGGCTTATTTTTATTTGACTTCGCCCCAAGCGCGGCAAAACGTGCGACGCTATCAAACGCAAGTGCAGGCGGCATATTTTGGCGTTTTCTTGCCCAAATTTTCGGTTTTCAAACAATTTATTGCGTTCGGTGTGAGCATTTGCGACCGTTTTGCGGTGTGGCAAGGCAAAATTCATTATCGCGATTTACGCGTTAGCGACCCCAACCGCATCAGCGAACGCGTGGATGCGGCGGCAAAACGCGCAGGGCAACGCGGCGAAATGTTTGTCTGTTCACATTTTGGCAATATGGAAATTTGCCGCGCGCTGGTGAGCCATCATCAAGGTTTCAAACTCAATGTTTTGGTGCACAGTCATCACGCCAAACAGTTTAATCAAGCACTGGAAAACGCAGGCGCAGCAAGGATTTCGCTGATACAAGTGAGCGATTTGGACGCGGCTTTGATGTTGGAACTTAATCGCCGTTTGGAAGCGGGCGAGTGGCTGGCGATTGCCGCCGACCGCGTGCCGATTCGGGGCGATAAAACCGTTTCTGTGTCGTTTTTGGACAAAATGGCGGAATTTCCACAAGGCGCGTGGTTGTTGGCGATTTTGCTGAAAACGCCCGTGCATAGCCTGTTTTGCGTCAAAGAAGACGGACAATATCACTTGAAAATTCAATCGTATACGGGCGAACTTGGCGGCAAACGCAGCGAGCGCGTCAGCCAAGTGCAGACGGCAGCACAATGGTTTGCCGACGTTTTGGGCGAAGAATGCCGTCTGCAGCCTTTGCAATGGTTTAATTTTTACGATTTTTGGAACGAAAAATCATGAAAAAACACGTTTATTGTCGCCACAGCTGTGAGATTATCGTGCCATTTTTTGACGTGGACGCGATGAATATTGTGTGGCACGGCAATTATGTCAAATACCTAGAAATCGCCCGTTGCGATTTTCTGTCCAGCATTCAATACGACTACAACACCATGAAAAATCACGGTTTTATGTGGCCGATTGTGAAAATGGATTTTAAATACATTCGTTCGGCGCGCTTTGGGCAAACGATACGCGTGAACATGAAGTTGGTGGAAATCGACAGCTGTTTGCGTTTGGAATACGAAATTGTGGACGCGGCGACGGGCGAAAAATTAACCCAAGCATCCACCACGCAAGCGGCGGTGTGTGTGAACACGGGCGAAATGCAGTTTCAAACGCCCGACAGCTGGCAACAAGCGGTGCGCCGACACCCGAGTTTTGTTGCCGCATCGGAGTGATAAGATGCGCACTCGTCTTGCGTGAAACGCATGGATTTGTCCAGTGCGAAGCGTGAAAAACGCCACGCCGTTTGATTTTTTTGAATCTGAAAACAATGGAATGAAGATGAAAAAAACCTTGTTTAGCCTGTTGTTACTGGCAATTAGCCCTGTTTTGTGGGCATTTTCTTTAAGCGATTTGAGCCAAACCTTGCAAAAACCGCAATCGGTGCAAGGCACGTTCACCCAACAGCGTTTTTTGAAATCGCTGAACAAACCGATGACCACACGCGGACAATTTGCTTTATTGCCGAAAAAAGGTTTGCTCTGGCATATGCAAAAGCCGTTTGAAACACGTTTGCGCGTGCGTGCAGACGGCATCATGCAATTCAATGGCAAAACGTGGCAGCCTGAACGCGGCAGCAAAGCAGGGCAAAGCCAGCAAATTCAGCTGTTTTTGGACTTGCTCGGCGGCGACACGCAAGGTTTGGCGAAACAATTTGATTTGCGCTTAACGGGTTCGGCACAAAAATGGACGCTGAATTTGCAACCGAAAACCGTGTTGATGAAGCAGATTTTTCAAAACATCGTTATCAGCGGCGATGAAGTGGTGCGCAAGATTGAACTGGTGGAAAAACAAGGCGATAAAACCGTGATGCAGTTTGACAATGTGAAACGCAATGCGGCTTTAGACGCGTTTGCGCAGACGGCATTGAAGTAGCGAAATCATGTTAAAAACGGCGCGTTGGGCGACTTGGTTCGCCATGGTTTTGACGGCAATGTGGGTGGCTTATCAAGTGTCGCTTGGCACTTGGTTGCAAACCGACTTTCACACTTTATTGCCCGAAGAAACGCGCCCGAACGCGGCGTGGCAAGCGGCGGACGCGAAAAACGAAGCACAAATCAATAGCCAAGTGGTGTTGTTGGTCGGCAATGCCGACGCGAATCGAGCGTTTGAAGCGGCAAACGTGTTAAGCGAAGTTTGGCGAAAAAGCGGCGTGTTTGCTGCAGTTGATGCCCAAATTCAGCCGAATGTGAAACAGTTTGCCCAAGAAGCGCAAACCTTGTCGCTGGCACTGATGCCGTCTGCAGTGCAACACGAATTATTGAACGAACCCGAACGCTATTTCCAACAGCGTGCAGCAGACGTGGCGAATCCTTTTGCCGCGTCTTTATTGCCCTTGGAGCAAGACTGGCTGGGCTTTGGGCGGTTTTTATTGCAACAGGCAAACCCACACAGCCAGCTGCAATGGCACAGCGAAACGGGCTTTTTATACCGCGAAGACGCAGGCAAAACGTGGGTGTTTGTGCGCGGCGTGTTGCCGTCTGCAGGTTTTGCCCAACACGCTGGTTTGCTGGATTTGGCGACGCAAACGCGAACGTGGGCAAGCAAGGAAAAAGTGGATGTGTTGCTGGCTGGCGGTGCGTTGTTTGCGGCACAAGCCAAAGCCGACGCGGAACGCGAAAGCGAGCTGATGAGTGCCGTCGGCATGACGCTGACTTTTGTCTTATTGCTGTTTGTGTTTCGCAGCGTGCGCGTGTTCGCCTTGCTCTTGCCTTTGTCGGCAGGTTTGTTGTTTGGCTTGGCTGCGTGTTTGTTGGTGTTTGGGCAAGTGCATATTTTGACGCTGGTCATCGGCACCAGTTTGCTCGGTATGTTGGTGGATTTTCCTTTGCACTGGCTCACGCCCGCGCTGTTTGCGAACAAAATGGCGCGTCGCCCTGAGCCTGTCGCAGGGTCTGCAACTGCGACCGCAACTTGGCGAGCGCAAGACGAAATGCGCGCGATGTTGCCAGCGTTTGCCTTGAGTTTGACGATAACGGTGGCGGGCTATGCGCTGTTGTGGTTTACGCCGCTGCCCGTGTTGCGCCAAAGCGCGGTGTTTTCGGTGTTTGCCTTGCTCGGCGCGTTCGCTTGCACAACCTTATTATTGCCCACTTTTTTTGCGAACTATCGCGCCAAACCCAGCCCGATTGTGGCGTGGATAAAGCGTTGGCAAGCGTTTTCGTTTGGAACAAAAACATGGCAGCGTTTGATGTTGTTGGCTTTGGCGATTTTGACTGCAGGTGGCATCGCCAAAAGTTCATGGCAAGACGACATTCGGCAATGGCTGGCTTTGCCGTCTGCAGCTTTGAGTGAAGTGCAGGAAATCGGGCGTTTGAGCGGCACGGAATTTGCTTCACAATTCATCTTGTTAGAAGCGGCGAGCGACGACGAATTATTGAAACAAAGTCGCCAAGTGAAACAGTTGTTGCAAGACTTGGTGGCACAACAAAAAATCGGCGGCGTGGTGGCATTGAGCGACTGGATTTTGCCGAGCGATGAACAGAAACAACTGCAACAACAGTTGCGCCACATCGCGCAACAGCCGCAAACCTGGGCGGCGATGAACGAAATCGGCGTGCCAAGCGACATCGTGCGCCAAGCCTTGTTGCAACAGGCAGAGCAGCCAACAGTGGCACTGCAGACGGCATTGAACAGCACGCTGGGCGCGGCGTGGCAAAGTTTGTACATCGGCAAAGTGGCAACAGGCAAACACGCCGCCATCGTGCGCGTGCAAAACCTGAAAGACGCGGCGGCAGTGCAGACGGCAATCGCGCCGATTGCAGGCGCAACTTGGGTGGACAAACGCGCGCACCTCAATCGTTTATTTGAAGACACGCGCGACCAAGCCGCTTGGCTGAAATTGCTGTCGTTTGTGGCGGCGTGGCTGGTGTTGGCAAAACTGTTTGGCATCAAAAAAGGCAGCAAAATCATGTGTGTGCCGCTGTTGGCAATGGCGGCGACGGTGGCGAGTTTGGCGTTTTTGGGTTTACCGATTAGCCTGTTTGCCATGTTCGGCTTGCTCTTGGTTGCCGCCGTTGGCGTGGATTACGCGGTGTACGCCACCGTCGCGCCACACAGCCCAAGTTGCCGTTTGGCTGGTATGCTGTTCGCCGCGCTAACCAGTTTGATTTCATTCGCTTTATTGAGCATGAGCAGCACGCGCGCCGTTGCCAGCTTCGGCATCAGCGTGGCTTTAGGCGTGGTTTATGTTTTGCTGTTGGCAAAATGGCTATTATTGCAGCCGACTGCAGGCGGCACGGACAAGCACAACATCGCCCACTAAAACACAACATCAAACAGAAAGAACATCATGAACATCATCGCTTTATTCAAATCGGGCATGGTCGCAGCGAGTTTGGCTGTGCTTGCAGCCTGCACCAGCACGGCGTTTGTGCCGAGCAGCTTGGCGTTTTTGCCCACTGAAGAAGCGCGTTGGTTTGCCGTGGGCGAGTTGGATGCGGCGGGCGAAGTGCAGAATCAAAGTTTGTTGGCGGTGGAACGTGATGCAGACGGCTTGCGTTTTGTGCAAACCACGGCACTCGGTGCGCCGATTGCGCGACAGGTTTTGCGTGCCGAGGGCTGGAGCAACGATGGTTTTGTGATGCCCAACGCGCAGTCACGCGCTTTGTTCACTGCATTATTGCCGCTTTTGGCGCTGTCGCCCAACAGCGAAATTTATCCGCAATTGACGCGTAGCCAAGAAAATGATGCGACGGTGTTTCGCCAAAACGGACAAGAACAATGGCGTTTGCTGCGTTTGAAAGATGGCGACGAAATTCGTTTTCCCGATGGAAAAACATGGCAAATCAAGGAAATCCAAGCAGAATAAGGGGCGAATATGGAGCAAGTTTATTTGAGCAAACCTGCGCTGGTCAGTGCATTGGGCGAAGGTTTGGCGGCGCACATGCAGGCTTTGCTGATGCCGCCTGCACAGTCGCCTTTAACGTTTTCAAGCGACTGGGTGAAAGGCAAAAATCATGCTTTTGGCGCGTTCACGGGCGAACTGCGTGCCTTTGCCGATGATTTGGACGAAGCACACAAAAGCCGCAACAATCAGCTGTTGTGGCACGCTTTGGCGCAGATTGAGCAGCAAATTGAAGCCGCCAAAACGCGTTATGGTGCGCACCGAATCGCCGTGGTGTTGGGTACGTCCACCAGCGGCGTGGACGAAAACATTCCCTTGTTTCAAGCGGCTGCAGGCGGCAACTGGAGCAGCGTGCCGTTCAAACAAGAACAACAATTGATGGTTGCGCCAGCCGAATTTGTTTGCGCTGCGTATGGCTTAACGGGTTTGCGTTTTGTCGTTTCCACAGCCTGCACTTCGGGCGCGCGCGCCTTGATGTCGGCGGCACGTTTGTTACGCGCAGGCTTGGCAGACGCGGTGATTTGCGGCGGCGTGGACACGCTTTCGCCCTTAACGATTAACGGTTTCGCCTCGCTGGAAGTGTTATCAAACAGCATCGCCAAACCGTTTTCGCCAAATCGCGACGGCATCAACATCGGCGAAGCGGCGGCGGTGTTTGTGATGACGCGTGATGCCGATTTTGCCGAGAGTTTGCCGCTGTTGGGCTATGGCGCGAGCAGCGACGCGCATCATATGTCGTCGCCGCGTCCTGACGGTTTGGGTGCAGTGTTGGCGTTTGAAGCGGCACTGAAACACGCCGATTTGCTGCCTGCAGCTATCGGCTGGATTAATCTGCACGGCACAGGTACGCAACACAACGACAGCATGGAAAGTTTGGCGGTGCATCAAGTCTTTGGCGACGACACGCCTTGCACGTCCACCAAACCGCTCACAGGCCACACACTCGGCGCAGCAGGCGCGATAGAAGCCGCCTTTTTGTGGGGCGTGGTCAGCCGAGAACACAACCCAAGCGGACGCTTGCCCGCCCAAATCAACGACGGCGAACGCGACCACAGCCTGCCCAACATCGCCTTAACCCAAACCAACAGCACATGGCAACACGAACGGCGCATCGGCGCAAGTTCATCGTTTGCCTTTGGCGGCAGCAATGCCGTTGTCATCATCGGAGAGCACGATGCCGTCTGCAGCTAATTTGCCCCTCACTTGCCCGATAAACCAAGTCGCCCCCTTATTGCCACACAGCGGACACATGGTCTTGCTCGATAGCGTCTTGGCATACGATGAACACAGCCTACAAGCCAGTGCCATCGTCAAACAAAACAACATTTTACTGGCAGGCAACGCCATACCGTGCTTCATGGGCATGGAAATCGTCGCCCAAGGCATCGGCGCGTGGGCAGGCATCCACGCCATCAACGCAGGCAAACCCGTCGGCTTGGGCTTTTTACTCGGCACACGCAAACTCAATCTCTTTGCCGACAGCATACCGATAGGCACACATTTACACATCGAAATCGCCGTTTCCACTCAAGACAGCAACGGCTTCGGCGTATTCGATTGTCTATTGCGCTGGACAGACGCACCGCCCGAACAGCGCGAACAGCTACCTGCAGACGGCATCTTATTGCAAGCCGCACTGAACGTGTACAGTCCACCCGAAGCGCAGAGCGAACATTAAGCCTGTTTGACAACAGATACGCGATTTTTGAGTGGCATTATCTGTGCTACAAAACAGCAGCGTGCCGTCTGCAGGTGGCACACGTGTCAATTGATAAAACAAAAGCAATACGCAAAAGCAAGAAAATGAAAGCGAAAAAATGAATAAAACCGTGTTGATTACTGGCTCAAACCGTGGCATAGGCAAGGCGATTGCTTTGGCTTTGGCGGCTTTGGGTTACGATATTGTGGTGCATTGTCGTTCGCGACGCGAGGAGGCGGACGCGGTAGCCGAGCAGATTCGTGCTTTGGGACGAAGTGCGCGGGTGTTGCAGTTTGATGTGGCGAACCGCGAGGCGTGTCGCGAGATTTTGACGGCAGATGTGGAAGCGTTTGGCGCGTATTATGGCGTGGTGTTGAACGCTGGTTTGACGCGCGATAATGCGTTTCCTGCGTTTAGCGATGAAGACTGGGACACGGTTTTGCGCACGAATTTAGACGGTTTTTACAATGTGTTGCACCCTTTGGTGATGCCGATGATACGCCGCCGTGCGGCTGGGCGGATTGTGTGCATGGCTTCGGTGTCGGGCATGGTGGGCAATCGTGGGCAAGTGAATTACAGCGCGTCTAAAGCGGGTTTAATCGGGGCGGCGAAGGCGTTGGCTTTGGAGTTGGCGAAACGCAAAATCACGGTCAATTGTGTTGCCCCTGGGTTGATTGACACGGAAATTGTGGACGAGAATGTGCCTGTGGACGAAATTTTGAAGGCGATTCCTGCGCAACGCATGGGCAGCGTGGAGGAAGTGGCGCACGTGGTGTGCTTTTTGATGGACGAAAAAGCGGCGTACATCACGCGGCAGGTGATTGCGGTGAACGGAGGATTATGCTGATGGCAACAAAACGAGTGGTGATTACGGGCATCGGAGCGGTAAGTGCGTTTGGACGCGAGTGGCGTGAAGTGCAGACGGCATTGGCTTCGGGCAAAAACGCGGTGCAAAAAATGGATTGGCAAGGGCGTTTTCCTGAATTGGAAGCGCATTTGGGCGCGCCGATTGTGGATTATCAACACCCGCAACATTGGACGCGCAAGCAGTTGCGCAGCATGGGACGCGGCACGCAAATGGCGGTGGACGCGGCGGAACAGGCTTTGGCAAAAGCGGGTTTGTTAAATGATGAGCGCATACGCGATGGGCGTATGGGCGTGGCAGGCGGCTCGTCGGTGGGCAGCACGCCCGATATTGGTGTGATGGGCGATTTGGTAATGCACGGCAATTCGCGCCAGTTTAACGCCAACACTTATGTGCGCATGATGCCGCACACGGTGGCGGCAAATGTGGGGATTTTCTTCGGTTTGACGGGGCGCATTATCCCCACTTCCAGCGCGTGTTCATCGAGCAGCCAAGCCATCGGCTATGCTTACGAAGCGATTAAATACGGCATGATTGAAATGATGTTGGCAGGCGGCAGCGAAGAATTTTGTGCGTCTGAAGTGTATGTGTTTGACAGTTTATACGCCGCCAGTCGCCAAAACGATGCGCCCGAACGCACGCCACGACCTTACGACGCGCAACGCGATGGCTTGGTGATTGGCGAAGGCGCGTGCTTTTTTGTGTTGGAAAGTTTGGAATCGGCGCAAGCGCGTGGTGCGGAAATTTACGCCGAAATCGTTGGCTACGGCGCAAACAGCGACGGCAGCCACATCACCCAGCCGCAACAAAGCACCATGCAAAAATGTATGGAACTGGCGATTGCCGATGCCCAAATTTCGCCCAGCCAAATCGGTTATGTGAACGGACACGGCACGGCAACCGAACGCGGCGACATCGCCGAAACGCAAGCTACCGCCGCCGTGTTTGGCAAAGTTGCCATCAGTTCGCAAAAAAGTTTTTTGGGACACACGCTCGGCGCGTGCGGTGCGTTGGAAAGCTGGTTCAGCATTGAAATGATGCGCGACAATCGTTTTGCGCCCACCGCGAATTTGGAAAACGTGGACGAGCGTTGCGGCGATTTGGATTACATTCAGCACCAAATGCGCGAAATCCACACCGATTATGTGATGAACAATAATTTCGCTTTCGGCGGCGTGAACACATCGCTGATTTTCAAACGTTGGACAGGCGCATAAGTTTGGCGTTGTGCTGGTAAACGGAACACATAAAAATGCTGTCTGCAAATGAAATGACTGCCTAGCTTGGCTAAGGGCGTTTCTTTCAGTTGCAGACGGCATGATTTTTTAACTTGATGATTGATGTGCGATAAACGGTTTAAAAGTCGCCGCCAAAACTCATCGCCCCTGTTTCGGCGCTGCCTGCCACGCGGCGGAAACCGCCGAATAATTCGCGTCCGATGCCTGCGTGGTTGCCGCTCAAATCGGGTTGCGGAATTTCACGTGCTGCCCATTCTTTTTCGTCTACCAAGGCATTGAGTTCGCCCGTTTCTGAGTTGAATTGAATCAAATCGCCCGTGCGGATTTTGCCGATTGCACCGCCCAGTAAGGCTTCGGGCGACAAATGAATCGCCGCAGGCACTTTGCCAGACGCACCCGACATTCGTCCGTCGGTGAGCAATGCCACTTTGAAACCGCGGTCTTGCAAAATGCCCAGCGGCGGCGTGAGTTTGTGCAACTCGGGCATACCGTTGGCACGCGGACCTTGAAAACGCACTACGGCCACAAAATCGCGTTCCAACTCGCCGCGTTCAAACGCTTGCAGCACTTCTTTTTGGTCGTTGAACACAATCGCAGGCGCTTCAATCACGCGATTGCCTTCGCGTACCGCCGATACTTTAATCACGCCGCGACCGATATTGCCTTTCATCAAACGCAAACCGCCATCGGGTGAAAACGGTTTGCTGGCTGGACGCAAAATCTCTTCGTCGCGACTTTCCGCCACCGCGTCTTGCCACACCAGTTTGCCGTCCAACAAAAATGGCTCTTGCGTGTAGGCACGCATGCCGTGTCCCATCACGGTTTCAACATCATCATGCAATAAACCTGCGTCCAACAATTCGCGAATCACAAAAGGCAAACCGCCCACCGCCGCAAAATGATTGACATCGGCTTGACCATTTGGGTAAACCCGAATCAGCAAAGGCGTAATCGCCGAAATTTCATCAAAATCGTCCCACGTCAAAATCACGCCAGCAGCACGCGCCATCGCCACAAGGTGCATGGTGTGATTGGTTGAACCGCCTGTTGCCATCAAACCGATAATTGCATTGATGAAGGATTTTTCATTGAGCATCACACCCAGCGGCAAGGCGGTTTGGTTTTGGATTTTTTGCACCAAATGGCTGGCGGCATGGCGAGTGAGTGCTTCACGCATCGGCGTGTTGGGATTGAAAAACGCCGCCGCAGGCAAATGCACGCCCATCATTTCCATCATCATTTGGTTTGAGTTTGCCGTGCCGTAAAAAGTGCACGTGCCAACGCTGTGATACGAAGCCATTTCGCTTTGTAATAATTCTTCACGAGTCGCTTTGCCCTCAGCAAAACGCTGACGTGTGCGCGCTTTTTCTTTGTTGCTGATGCCGCTTTGCATCGGGCCAGCAGGCACAAACACCGCAGGCAAATGACCGCAACTTAAAGCACCTATCATCAAACCTGGGACGATTTTGTCGCACACGCCAAACAACAACGCACCGTCAAACATTTGGTGCGACAAACCGATGGCGGTACTCATCGCAATCACATCACGCGAAAACAGCGACAATTCCATGCCTTCATAGCCTTGCGTGATGCCGTCGCACATCGCGGGTGTGCCGCCTGCAACTTGCGCCGTTGCACCAAATTTCGCCACTTCGTCTTTAATCCAGTCGGGAAAATCTTTAAACGGCTGGTGTGCCGACACCATGTCGTTGTAGGCAGTAATCATGCCCAAATTCGGCGCGTCGGGCGTTTGCATGGTGATTTTAATTGTGTTGGGCATGGCGGCATAACCGTGTGCCAAATTCGAGCAACCGAGCTGGCTGCGTTGCACTTTGCCTTGCATAGACAGGGCGTTAATTCGTGCCAAATACGCCGCTCGCGTGTCGCGGCTGCGCTCAATAATTCGTTCGGTAATCGCTTGCAGTTTGGGGTGTAAGGTGGTCATGTTTGCTCCTATTGTTTTGTTTTATTTGTGTTTATTGAATGATTTGCTGGCTTTGAGCGTTCGCTCGAAATATTTTGATGCCGAACATCAAACCTGCAGACGGCATGCTGTCTGCGAATCGGTTTGTGCGTGTAGTTTTACAACATTATAAAGCAATTGTATGATTTGGCTAGTCATTTGCCGCTGCTTTTGTTGAAAAGTTTCAAGAAAACCGACGCAGCGTAAAAAGAGAAAATAAATCGGCTTGTATGCGACAAAAATCGCAGGCGAAAACAAGCGCAAAAACAGCATAGACAAAAGGTGTAGCAGCGTGTAGTATTGCTACGTTTTAGATGAATCGCGCAAGGCGCTTGCCGATGTTTGGCTTGGTAAAAAACGAAATGTGAAACATTTTTACCGCGCCGATTCATCAATTTAAAGAAAATTTATGCTTACTTTTCAATCACTAGGAACGATTATGAACGAGCTAAACCACTTTGATATGGTCTTGTTTGGGGCAACGGGCGATTTGGCGATGCGCAAATTATTGCCTGCCTTGTATCAAGCCCACGCTGCAGGTTTATTACATCCGCGAGGTCGCATTTTGGGCGTGAGTCGTACTCAGTTTAGCCGTGAAGAATTTTTACAAAAAGTGGAACGCGATTCCAAGCAACACAATACGCAAAATTACACAGATGAAGCGTGGGCAAGTTTTGTCGCACGGATTGATTATTTGAGTTTAGATGTTACCCAACCCGAGCGTTTTCAATTGCTGGCGGACAAAGTAAAAGAAAATCAATCGGATAGCGTGGTGATTTATTTGTCTACTGCGCCAAAATTTTTCGCCGCCACTTGTGCTGAATTGGCAAAAGTGGGTTTGAACAGCGAAAAAGTACGCATTGTTTTAGAAAAACCGCTTGGCACGGATTTGGCTTCATCGCAAGCGATTAACAACGATGTGGCGCAGTATTTCCAAGAATCGCAAATCTATCGCATTGACCATTATTTAGGCAAAGAAAGCCTGCAAAATCTGTTGCCTTTGCGTTTTGCCAACGCCTTTTTAGAACCGATTTGGAATAAGCAACACATTAAATCGGTGGAAATCACGATTGCTGAACAATTGGGTGTGGAAGAGCGTGGCGAGTTTTACGACATCACGGGTGCGTTGCGTGATATGGTGCAAAACCACATCATGCAAATGCTGTGTTTGGTGGCGATGGAACGTCCGCAATCGCTGACTGCCGATGCGGTGCGCGATGAAAAATTGAAGGTGTTGCAGGCATTGCGTCCAATGAGTGTGGCGGATGTGGATAAGAATGTGGTGCGGGCGCAATATGTGGCGAACGACACGCAAAACGGTTATTTGCAAGAAGTGCGCGTGCCTGCCGATAGCCAAACCGAAACTTATGTGGCGATTCGTGCGTTTATTGACAATGAACGCTGGTCTGGCGTGCCATTTTATTTGCGCACGGGCAAACGTTTGGCTGAACGCAAAGCGGAAATTATTTTGAATTTCAAAGAATTGCCTGAAAGCGAAAATGCTTTTGCTGCACCCGCTAATCGCTTGCTGATTACGGTGCAACCCGATGAAAAAGTGGTGTTGGAAACTTTGGTGAAACCCGTGGGCAGCAATTTGGCGGCAACGCCTGTGGCGTGGACTTTGGATTTAGGGCAGGCGGTGCAAGGTCGCCGTGCCGAAGCGTATGAATTGCTGTTGCGTGAAGTGATTGATGGCAAATTGGCACTTTTTAATCGCCGCGATGAACTGGAAGCAGCATGGGCGTGGGTGATGCCGATTTTGGACAATTGGGCAAACAGCAACACGCCGCCAG
>JAUNMN010000001.1:104724-116446 GCA_030531795.1 Neisseria sp. | reverse complement strand
CCACGCTGATGAGTTGGTTTGCACTTTCAGTTGCCATAGGGTTCTCAAAATTAAGGAAAAACGCGCATTTTAACACAGCGACTTTAGCTACACGCGCATACAAAAATGCCGTCTACAGGTGCAAATAAACCGCAGACGGCATCTGTTTTCTTGGATTTTCGGCTTGCATTGAATTTCATTTTTGTGTTAATTTTTGTTAAGCAATATCCCCAACAAGAAATAAGGAAAAACATGAATACACAAAATCTGGCTTCTCATCTTGCCTTAAGCGATGAAGATTTCGCCTATCTGTCGCGCATACGCCGTCAAATTCATCAAAATCCCGAGTTGGCATTTGAAGAATTTCAAACTTCGCAACTGGTGCAAAACGAACTCGCCAGCTTCGGCATTGAAGTGCAAACAGGGTTCGCAGGCACAGGCGTGGTCGGCATTTTGCGTGGCGACTTGGCGACAGAAAATGTCCCAGTCATCGCCTTGCGTGCCGACATGGATGCTTTGCCGATTGCCGAACAAACGGGTGCAGCGTTTGCTTCGCAAAAACAAGGTTTGATGCACGCTTGCGGCCATGATGCCCACACCGCCATGTTGCTCACCGCCGCCAAAATCTTGGTGCGCCAACGTCATCAGCTCGCTGGTGTGGTCAAATTCATTTTTCAGCCTGCCGAAGAAATGAAAGCAGGCGGCAAAAAATTGATTGCCGATGGCGCACTTGCCAACCCCAAACCCGATTGGATTTATGGTTTTCACGTTTGGCCAGATTTGCCTGTAGGCAAAATCGGTTTACGCCAAGGTGCGTTAATGGCGAGCATGGATTCTTTTGAAATCACACTCACGGGCATGAGCGGACACGCCGCCGCGCCGCATCAAGGCATAGACGCGATGCTCGGCGGGGCGCATTTGATTACGGCTTTACAAAGCATCGTCAGCCGCGAAGTCAATCCGCTGGATTCGGCTGTAGTGTCGGTTGGTTCACTTATCAGCGGCACGGCTTCTAACATCATCGCCGACACCGCCAAACTCACAGGCAATATCCGCACCATTCATCCGCAAACGCGTCAAAATGTGCTGGCGGCGTTTGAACGTGTGGTCGCAGGCGTGGCACACACTTTCCGCCTGCAACACCAAATCACTTACCTCGCCGATTATCCCGTTACCCTCAACCACCCTGCCGCGATTGAGTTTGCTGAACAGGTTTTGGAGGAAAATTTGGGCGCGGACGTGATTGCGCAAATTGAGCAGCCCAGCATGGCAAGCGAAGATTTTGCGTATTACTTGGAACAAATCGAAGGCGCGTTTTTGTTTTTGGGCGTGAACGACGGCGCAGGCGGCGCGTATAAATTGCATCACGAATGTTTCTTGCCCGATGAATCGGCATTGGTCTACGGCGTGAACGCGTTTGTGGCTTTAGTGAACGCGCGTTTGCGTCAATAAACACGGATGCCGTCTGCAGACGGCATCAAACGCCAAAAATCCAATATCACATCAAAATCAGGAGCATCCAAATGAGTACAGAAATGAGTACAGAAAACCCTTTAATTGAGCAAGAAACCACGCCTTTGCGTGCGCTTTTGTGCGACTGGAAACTGCATTTGCTGGCACTTGCCATCGTGTTGATTGCCGAAAACATCGGAAAAATCAGCATCAAAGTAGGCATCGGTTCGATTGTGTTGTTGCCACTTTTGTATGCACTCGTCATCGGCGTAGGCTTGTTTTTCACGCCTTTGGTTGACGCGAAACGCTCGGCACGCGCTGAACCTGTAATTTTGCTTGGTTTGGGCATTTTGATTGCCAAAATCGGCGTGGTCATTGGCCCGCAATTGGAAAAACTGCTCAGCATGGGCCCTGCTTTGTTGCTGCAAGAAATCGGCAATTTCGGCACGATTGTGTTGGCTTTGCCCGTTGCCGTGTTGCTTGGCATGAAACGCGAAAGCATCGGCATGGTGCATTCAATCGGGCGCGAACCGAATGTCGGTTTGATTGCCGACAAATACGGTTTTAACTCGCCCGAAGGTCGCGGCGTAATGGCGATGTATGTGTTTGGCACGGTGTTTGGTGCAATCTTTTTAGGCTTGCTCGCCAGCGTAGTTGCCGCCTACACGCCGCTCAGTCCGCTGGCTTTGGCAATGGCATCGGGCGTGGGCAGCGGCAGCATGATGGCGGCTTCCAGCGGTGCATTGGTCGCAGCCTTTCCCGAAATGGAAAAAGAAATCATCGCACTGGCTGGGGCAAGCAATTTGATTTCCACCGCCACAGGTTTATACGCCAGTATTTTCATCGGTTTACCTTTAACCGAAAAACTTTATGCCCTGTTCACGCGTAACCAAAACAAGGAGTAAACCATGCAGAAAATTGTTGAATGGACATTGATTTTATTGATTTTTGCCGTGATTAACCTGATTGGCAACCAACTGGGTTCGGCTGAAGTGGTGTTCGGCGATGCTACCATCGGCATGCTGATTTTGTTGGCGATAACCGTTGCAGGTATGGCTTTGGCAGAATTTTTGCCGTTTAAACTGCCCAGCATCGGCTACATCACCATCATCGCCGTCGTGCTTGCCTTGCCACAAATGCCGACTGCTGAATTTGTGGTGCGCACCACCAGCCAAATCAGCCTGCTTTCCATCACCACGCCGATTCTCGCCTACGCAGGCATTTCCATCGGTCGCAACTGGGCAGACTTCACCAAACTCGGCTGGCGCGCCTTAATCGTTGCCTGCTTGGTGTTCATCGGCACTTACCTCGGCTCGGCAGTGGTCGCCGAAATCGTGTTGCGTTATCAAGGTTTGGTGTAAACCCAAACCATCAAATCATGCCGTCTGCAGGTGCAAACAAACCGCAGACGGCATAGCTATTTTCTCATTTGTTTTTTGACACACACCTCAAACACCGTCATCTTGTGGTTCAATCTAGAGTAAAATCCTTTCTTTTTTAGCGCACGAAAATCCCATGTCTCTCCAGATTTTTTCTCATGCCGAGCAAGATTTTGCTTGGTTAAACGAAAGCACGCAAAAGCCGCCGTTGGCGATTGAATTTCATCAGCATTTGTCTGCGGAACAGGTTTTGCGTTTGGCGCACCAAAACACGGCAACGGTGTGGACGGGCGATTTTCAGCAGGCAAAGCAGGTGTTGAGTGCTTTGAAAAAACGGGTGCGAAACGGCAAGGCGAAAAAGCCATTGCTCATGCCGTCTGCAGACGGCACAGCAGCCGAAAAAGCGGCGTTTTTTCATCAATACCGAATGCAGCAGGCGCAGCAAAGTCGCCTTATCAATATGTTGGCGGTGGCGGTTCAGCCCGATTTTTCGCTGGAGCTTAATCGTGCGCCGAATGTGGCAAACGCTTTGCATGAAGCACTTGCCGAAAATGCGGATTTAGCGGCGCGCGATACGCCGTTTTTGTTGCCACTCAATCGCTTGTTGGGATTTATCGGGGCGCATGAATGGCATAAAAAAGGCGTTTATCTTTCTGTTTTGCAAGATAAAATTCATGTGCCGTTCGGCGTATTTTCGCCTTTGCGTGGCGAATATTTGGATTTGCTGGCACAGGCTTTGCAAGACGCTCAGCCGAAAAATCTGCAGACGGCATGGGACATCGGCACGGGTTCGGGCGTGTTGGCGGCGATTTTGGCAAAAGCAGGTTTGAATGTCGTCGCGACCGATACTAATCCGCGTGCTTTGAATTGCTCGGCAGCGAATTTAACGCGCTTGGGTTTAGATGAAAAAGTTACATTAAAACAACAAGATTTATTCCCCGATGGCACGGCGGATTTAATTGTGTGCAATCCTCCTTGGTTGCCAGCCAAACCGACTTCGGCGATTGAAACCGCGCTTTACGACCCCGATTCGTCCATGCTCAAAGCGTTTTTGCACGGCGCGAAATCACGTTTGAATCCGCATGGCGAAGCGTGGCTCATCATGTCTAATTTGGCGGAGTTGCTCGGTTTGCGTTCGCCCGATTTTTTGGCGGAACAATTCGCCCAAGCAGGTTTGCAAGTCGTCGCCAAACTGGACACGCGCCCCACGCACACCAAAGCGCAGCTCGCCGACGACCCACTGGCTTTTGCGCGCCAAAACGAAATCACTTCGCTTTATCGCTTGACGGCGCGCTGATGCCGTCTGCATTTTTGGAGAAATCATCATGAACGAAATCAAATGCCCCAACTGTCAAACCGCGTTTACCGTGAACGAAGCAAGCTATGCCGACATTCTCAATCAGGTGCGCAGCAAAGAATTTAATAAAGAAATCAAACAACTAGAACAAGAAAAAGAAAACCAAATCCAGCAATTATTGCGTGCCGAACAAGGCAAATTTGAGCAACAATTGCAGCTCAATGCCAGCCAAGCGGCGCAACAGCACGAGCAAGTTTTACATCAAAAAGATGCGGAAATTCAGCAGCTGAAAAACCAAGTGGCGCAAAACCAGCAACAGCAAGATTTGGCGGTAAACCAAGCCGAAAATGTGCTGAAAGAACAACTTGCCCAGCAGAAAACCCAAATCATCGAATTGACCGCCAAGTTAGACGCGCTGGAAAAACAAAAAGATGCCGAGAAAAAACTGGAAATCAGCCAAGCCCGCGCCGAACAAGACAAAACCATTCAAGAGTTGAAAAATTCGCTGGTTCTGGAAGCCAAAGAGCGCGAGTTGGCTGAACAAAATCAAGAAACGCAATTTAATTTGCGTTTGAGCGAACAAAAGCAACGTTATGAGCTAGAGTTAAGCCAAAAAGATGAAATAATTGCACAATATAAAGATTTTAAAGCCAAATTGTCTACCAAAATGTTGGGCGAAACTTTGGAAGAACATTGTCAAATTGAGTTCAACAAAATTCGCCTTCACGCCTTTCCAAAAGCCAGTTTTCACAAAGACAACGACGCTGCAGACGGCACCAAAGGCGATTTCATTTATCGCGAAGACGATGGCAATGGCACAGAATTGCTGTCGATTATGTTTGAGATGAAAAACGAAGGCGACACCACTGCCACGAAAAAGAAAAATGCCGATTTTTTCAAGAAATTAGACGAAGATAGACGCAAAAAAGGCTGCGAATACGCGGTTTTGGTGTCGATGTTGGAAAGCGACAGCGATTTTTATGCGGGCATTACCGATGTGTCGTATGAATATCCGAAAATGTATGTGATTCGTCCGCAGTTTTTCATTACCATGATTTCGCTTTTGCGCAACGCGGCATTGAACGCCTTGAAATACAAGCAAGAAATAACGCAATTGCGCCATCAAAATATAGACATCAGCAATTTTGAGAATAAACTCAATGAGTTTAGAAGCGGTTTTGAACGCAATTACAATCTTGCCAGCAAGCAATTCCAAGAAGCAATTGAGGAAATTGATAAGAGCATCAAAAATTTGGAAAAAGTGAAGAAAAACCTTATTGCTTCCGAAAACAACCTGCGCTTGGCAAACAAAAAAGCCGAGAAATTAACGGTCAAAAGTTTGACCAAAGACAATCCAACCATGCAAGCCAAATTTGCTGAACTCAAGCAAAATCCGCAAGCCGATTTGTTGGAACACATTCCTGATGATTCGGACGATGACGATGATGATTTAGACGAGTAATCCGCATCAAAAACAAACCGCAGACGGCATCGCCTGCGGTTTTTGTTATTTCCATCACAAAAAATCAAATAAATTCAACCACCTCATCAAATTTTTGGCGTGTTTTCGCGCGCGGTTCGTTCAAGCGATAGCCAAACGCCGCCATCACGCTGATTTTGAATTTGTTGCCATCGTACACGCCGTTTTCGCTGAACAGCGCGTGCATTTTTTCCAGCGGAAAACCTTCAATCGGCGTGGAATCGATGCCGAGCATGGCGGCAGTAGTCAGCATATTGCCCAGCGCGATGTAACTTTGTTTACACGCCCAGTCGTAATACGCGCGTTCATTGTCCACCAAGGCGAAATCTTCGGCGGCAAATTGACGATACATTTCGCGACGCATTTCAATAATTTCGGCGGGAAATTGATGAACGTCGTGCAATAAACGTTTAATGTGTTCGCCATCAGCCGCCATTTCTTGCCCGTTTCGCACCACAATCAGCACAAAATGGCTGCAGTCGGCAATTTTGTCTTTCGCTCCCCACGCATTTTCTCGTATCAGTTGTTTGATTTTTGGGTTTTCAATCACCAAAAATTTCCACGGTTCAAAGCCAAACGAACTGGGCGACAGCCTGCCCGTTTCCAAAATAAAACGAAAATCGTCGTCGGCGATTTTTTTATTTGGGTCGTACGCCTTGCAAGCGTGGCGGTTTAAGTATGCGTTGAGAATATCGCTTTTGTTTATCATGATGAACTTTCTGATTATTTAAACTTTTGTATTGAAATGTTTTTTTACAAAATCACACCGCTTGCGCCAGCGGCAATCGCGAGATTTTTTAATACTGCAGACGGCATCTCGTTGTGCCACAGCTGCGAAATATTCGCCAACACGGGCAAATGACTCAAGCGGCGCACGCGCACCATCGCTTCGATGTCCAAGCGATGAATGTGGTCGGGTTCAAAACTCAAAGTGCCCGCTTCGCCCAAAATGATTTGATGATTGCCTTGCAGCGCGATGTGTTCCGCCGCCAACAGCCAGTCTTGATAGCGATGATGTTTGTCTTTACACAACACCACGGGCGTATTCAATCGCCCCACTTCTTGCAACAGCGTTCGATTGCTCATCAACTCGCCGCCCAAATACAAAATATCCGCGCCTGCGGCAAGCGCTTCTTGAATTTGACGCACATCGCGCACGCGCAACAGCACAGGTTTGTTCGCATCGTGCGCCGTCGCAATCGCTTCGCGCATGGCTTTGAGCTGGGCTTTTTCTTGCGCCTGCGAAGCCTGTTCATAAGGATTGTTGGACACAAAAAACGGGTCAGCATAAAGTGCGTTTGCCTGATTGAGTTCACTGATTTGACTGGCGATGTGCAAAACCTGTTCGCCACCAAACGGCACGCCGCGCACCGAAATCACGCTGTTTTCGTTTTGCATTTCGCGACTGATGATTTTCCAGTCGTGCAACACCCGAATCGCGCGCGCCACTTGCGGTAAAGCCATGATTTTTTGTGGATTTAAAACGCGTTCATCGCCCACCGCGCCGATAATCGTTACTTCCGAGCCACGCGAAATGTGTTCACGCAAACCGTGTTCGCGAATCAAGTTCACCACCACGTCCACCGCCGCCGCACTCGCTTGTTTTTCCATCACAATAAGCATTTTTCGTCTCCTGCCAAACGCGTGCATACTAGCACATTGCAGGCAATTTTGCAGACGGCATCGCGTCCCTTTTCTGCTATAATTGCGCCACTTTTCACTTTTGATTTGGCTCATCATGCTTCGTTTCGTGCCACCCAAACCCAGCACCTTGCAACTGAAAATCTTTGCCATCAGCCTGATTGTGTTGGCTGGCGTGGTGTTGAGTGCATACGGCGTGTTGTATAGCCTGTTCAGCGCGGAGCGTTTGCAACAAGCAGCGAAAGAATGGCAACAAAACAATCATCGCCATTTGAGTTTTGACAGCAGCCGAATCGGTCGCAGCCTGTTTCCGCGTCCCACACTCACATTGCATAACATCGTCATCAGCGAACCGAATCAGCCACACAAAATCGCCGCACGCATCGCCGAAATGAACATCGGTTTGGCGTGGAGCAGCGTCATCGGCGAAGCCGAAATTGAAAAATGGGTGTTTCGTCAACCCGAATTCACCCTAAAACAAAACGCAGACGGCACATTCAATCTCGCCGACTTGTTCACAGATTCAAAACAAAATCGACCTGAAATCAATCGTCTACTCATTCACAACGGCAGCATCACTCTAGACAACCCACACGGCGCATATCCGCTCAAACAAGTTGAGTTGCTCATTCGCGGCGCGTCCAGCGAAGAAGCCGAAATTGAAGCACACGGCAAAGTTGCCGCCGCGTGGTTACAAAGCGACTGGCGTATCCAAACCCTCGCCCAACAACAAAACGCTCAATGGCATTTTCCACGCTTTCAATTGCTTGCCGCAGGCAGCGCGTGGCAACAAAAACACCACATCAAATTAGACAGCAGCCTAACATGGCAAACCGATAATCAAAAAATCTCATTTAAAAACTTAAATATACAAACCGATTTACCCGATTACCAAGCCCACATCAACAGCACCGCCAGCCAAGCGGTGTGGCAACAAGACGCGTTCAGCGCGCCCGAACTGAACCACGTCATCACATCGCAACACCAGCAAGCGGCGTGGGACGGCACTTTATCGATTACCAAATTCAATCTGCGCCCAACCGTCATCACTGCTGAAAAAGTCGCGTTCAGCGGCAGTCGCAAAGACGGTCAAACCAATGTTTATCTCACTTTAGACAGCCCTTTGAGTTGGCAACAGAGCCAAGGCGTGCAACTGAACAAATTGATGCTGACCAGCCGCGTGGAAAACACGCTCGGCAATCTACAACAGCGTTTTCACAGCGAATTAGCAGGCACATTCAAATACCAAAACGCAAGCTGGAACGCCGATTTACAAGGTTTGTTCGATCGCCAGCCCGCGCAAATCGCAGCCCAATTTCAGCCAGCCGATACGCACAATCCCGCGCAAATTCAAGCCAAAATTCAGTTGGAAAAATGGCAAAGTGCACCCTATTTTCCAGCGAATGCAGACGGCATCGCCTATCCAAAATGGCTCACTCAAAGCGATGCGCCACGCATTGATGCCGAACTGGCGATTCAAACCGTGCAATTTCCCAATGCCGAAATCAACGACGTGAAAACCCGTTTGCTTGCCGACAATAAACAAATTCAACTTACTGATTTTCAAGCACAATTATACAGTGGCAAAACATCTGGCAGCTTAAGCATGCTCAATAGCCAGCCCGTGAGTTACCGCGTTCAACAACACGCGCAAAACGTGCAAATTCGTCCGCTTTTGCAAGATTTATTCCGCTACGGTCGCCTGCGCGGACAAGGCGATGCGCGCGTGGATTTGCAAAGTAAAGGCAGCAACCGCGCGGAATTAACCCGCAATCTGCGCGGCAATATGCACATGAATTTGCGCGACGGCGCGTTAATCGGCGTGGATTTACACAATGTTTTGCAACAAGTGCAAAACCGAACCCTCGCCCAAAGCGAAGAATTGTTCACGCCATTTCGCCGTTTCAGCATCAACAGTCAATTTGAAAACGGCATCGGCAAACACCAAAACACCGAGCTGTTTTCCGACACTCTAAACCTGATTTCACAAGGCGAAACCGACCTCAATCAGCTCACTTTAAAGGAAAACATCACGCTGTTTCCCGTTCAAGGCAAGGGCAAACCGATTCCGCTTAATATTCGCGGCAAAATCGACAATCCAGCCTTAACCGTTGATTTTTCAGGATTAACTCAAGGCGTTACTTCTGCACAAGAAAAACAAAAAATCATCACCGACACGCTCAAAGAACAATGGCAGTGGCTCAAACCGAAAAAAAGTTCGCCTGAAACCAGCCAAAATACCAACGGCAAATCATCATGAACACCGCGATTTGGTATGATTTTCCGCCCATTGCCGAACTGCTTGCCGTCGCGCAACAGCACAAACGCTTGGCGATTTGCTTGCCCGATAAAACCTTGCCCGACTGGGTTTATCGCCCCGAAAATCCCAGTGAACAAGCGTTTTACCAACGCTGGCAACAACAAAAATCTTGCGTGCAATTTTTGGCTGTAAACCTGTTCAGCGATTTGCTGCCCGATGCCGAATTGTGGCTATTGCCGCCTGTGTGTTGGCAAAATTTAGCGGATTATTTTGAAGCAGATGAATTAAGCTGGCAGACAAAAGCCATTGAAACAAAAGAAAAAACTGCAATCAAACCGTGGTTTATGCCGTCTGCAGTGTCGCCTGTTAGCCAAGTGGCGGTTATCGGTGCAGGTTTGGCGGGCGCGGCAACGGCATACGCGCTGGCAAAACGCGGCGTAAAAATTTTGGTGTTGGAAAAAAACACCATTGCCCACGCTGCCAGTGGCAATCATCAAGGTTTGCTTTACGCCAAAATTTCCGCCCACGCCACCGAACAAAGCGAGTTGCTGCTCGGCGCATACGGCTACACGCGCCGTTTGATTGAACAGCTTTTGCCCGATTCCGATGCGTGGCAAGCGTGTGGCGTGTTGCATGTGAATCACGATGCGAACGAAACCAAACGCAACGCCCAACTTGCCCAGCAAAACGAACATCGCTCTATTTATCATCATGTCAATCAAGAATTTGCCAGCGAAGTTGCAGGCGTTGGCGTGCCGAACGATGCGCTGTTTTGGCAACAAGGCGTGTCGCTCAATCCACCCAGTTTCGCCCGCGCTTTGCTCAATCACGCCAACATTTCCGTACACGAAAACTGCACATTAGAAAGCCTAACTCTAGGCGAAACCGAACACGTTTTGCACACCAGCCAAGGCATATTTTCTGCCAGCCACATCGTGTTTTGCACGGGTGCCGACAGCAAAAAAATCGCTGAATTACAACATCTTCCATGGCAAATGATACGCGGACAAACTTCGCTTGTGCCAGCGCGTGCCGATTTGCCACTCAAAACCGCGCTATCGGGCGCAAGCTACATCAGCCCAGCATGGCAAGGTTGGCATTGTTATGGTGCGAGTTTTGTGCCACACGATGAGGGCGATGACTGGCGTTTGAGCGAAGAAATCCACAATCAAAATGAGTTGCACCAACTCTGCCCCGAACTGGCACAGAAACTGTTGCCGTCTGCAGACGGCATGGAAAACCTGCCGCGTGGACGTGCCGCCATTCGTTGCGATAGCCCCGACCATTTGCCAACAGTCGGTGCAATTGCCGATGATGCCGCACTCAAACAGGTTTACGCCAAACTCGCCCTAGACAAAAATTATCGCCTCAACGCGCCCTGCCCTTATTTGCCGCGCGTCTATGTCAATGCTGCACACGGCAGTCGCGGCATCGCCACCGCCCCTTGGTGTGCCGAAGCGATTGCTGCCGAAATTTTGGGTTTCCCGCATCCGTTTTCAGCACGCTTGCGTGCCGCGCTCCACCCCAACCGCCACAGCATTCGCACCATCATTCGACACAGCAAAAAACAAGCAAATCCGTTATAATGTCGGGCAAATTATTAAGGAAATCATCATGCGAAAACCCCAACGCGGCTATGCCCGCCAAGACCGAGTTCAAGAACAAATCATGCGCGAGTTAGCCGAACTGGTGCGCACCAGTCTCAAAGACCCACGCGCAGGCTTCATCACCATCAATGAAGTGAACGTTACCCGCGACTACAGCCATGCCACAGTTTATTACACCGTTTTAGACAGCAATACCCGTGAAATCACAGAAGAAGCCTTGGAACACGCGCGCGGACATTTGCGCAGCGAATTAGCCAAACGCATTAAACTCTTCAAAACGCCAGAATTGCATTTTAAATACGATGAATCGTTGGAACGCGGCATGAGTTTGTCGGCACTGATTGAGCAAGCGACAGCAGAAAAACCTGTGGAAGATTAAATCTAATTCATTAATTTCTATTAAATAAATTTAATGAAAATAAAATGCCGTCTGCAACTCATCATTTTGCAGACGGCATCGTTTTGTGTTTTGCACTTATTCAAACCCCTTAAATAAAATTTCAAGCAAAGTCAAAGCAATGAACGCAAGAATAAAAGACGTATGAAAAATGCACATATGAAAAAATGACCGTATTTGCGGTCATCTTGCATCTGGTGCCCAGGGTCGGACTCGAACCGACACACCTT
>JAUNMN010000001.1:50295-104624 GCA_030531795.1 Neisseria sp. | reverse complement strand
TCGGCGGGGGATTTTGAGTCCCCTGTGTCTACCAATTTCACCACCTGGGCAGGTGGAATATTTTCTCTTTTTGTTTCACCATATCAGCTATGGTGCCCAGGGTCGGACTCGAACCGACACACCTTTCGGCGGGGGATTTTGAGTCCCCTGTGTCTACCAATTTCACCACCTGGGCAGGTGAGAGAAGTCGCCATTATAAGGCGAAAAATAATTCTGTAAAGCACGTTTTGCAATTTTGCCGCCATTTCTTGCTACAGCTTTGATTTTTCTAAAAACAAAATTTCTTGCCTGATGCCAAAATCAAGTGCCGCGCCATCGCCATTTGCGCAATAACAAAAATGCTGTAATAAACAATTTTCTCTCTTGCCAAAACAAGGTAAGATGAAGCCCTTTTCTTTCCCCTGCTTCAATGCTTATCGCATTTTCATTTTATGGAACGCATCATGAAAAAAAGTTTAATTTTATTCAGCACTTTAGCATTTCTAGCTGCTTGCTCGCCCGAACAAAATAAAATCCAAAATGCAAGCGCGCCAGTCGCCACACAAAACACTCAAGCCACGTCATTCAATGGCACAGACGTGCGCAAAGACGACATCGGTGGCGATTTTACGCTTCTTGATGGACAAAAACAGCTATTTTCAATCAGCAGCTTAAAAGGCAAAATCGTGATTTTGACCTTTGGCTACACACATTGTCCCGACGTTTGCCCTGCCACTTTGCAAACTTATTATGATGTTTTACAACAACTTGGCGACGAAGCCAAACAAGTGGCGGTGGTGTTTGTGAGTGTAGACCCCAACCGCGACACGCCTGAACTGATTTCGGCTTATGCCAAGCAATTTCACCCTGAATTTATCGGCTTAACCGCCGCCAACGAGCAAGAAATTGCGCTTGTAAAACAACAATATCGCGTGGTTTCGGCAAAAACTAAAGAGCAAGCGGAAAACCTATACTTGGTAGACCACACTGCAGGCGCATATTTGTTGGACAAAAATGGCGCAACCGCCGTTTTTGAACCTTATGGCAAAACTGCCAGCGAAATCACCGCCGACATTCGTTTATTGTTAAAATCAAGCTAATCACTTGTTTTATTAAAATTTATTTAAATGCAGACGGCATCAGCCACGAGAATTTTATGTCAAATTTAACCATTGCCCTTTCTAAAGGACGCATTTTTGAAGAAACTTTGCCGCTGCTGGCGGCGGCTGGCATTGTGCCAAAAGAAGCCCCTGAACAATCGCGCAAGCTGATTATTGAAACGAATCAAGAGCATATTCGCTTGGTGATTGTGCGTGCCAGCGACGTGCCGACTTATGTGCAATACGGCGCGGCGGATTTTGGCATCGCGGGTAAAGATGTGTTGATTGAACACGGCGGCGAAGGTTTGTATCAGCCGCTGGACTTGCAAATCGCCAAATGTCGCATGATGGTGGCGGTGCGCCAAGGTTTTGATTACGCCAACGCGTCCAAACCTGGCAAGCGCTTGCGCATTGCCAGTAAATACCCCAGCATCGCCGCTGAACATTTTGCCGCCAAAGGCGTTCATGTCGACATCATCAAACTTTATGGCTCTATGGAGCTCGCGCCGCTGGTGGGTTTGAGCGATGCGATTGTGGACTTGGTGTCTACGGGCAACACGCTCAAAGCCAATAAATTAGAGGCGGTGGAACACATTGTGGACATTTCCAGCCGCTTGGTGGTGAACAAAGCGGCGTTGAAAGTGAAACACGCGCACATTCAGCCAATTATTGACGCATTTGCTGGCGTGGTGGCACAAAATTCATAAATTGCCGTCTGCAATTTCAATCATTAGCACGCAACAAGACAAAAAGAAAAGACCCAATCATGAAATTTCTGACTACCGAATCCGCTTCCTTTCAAACCGAATTGAAAAATCTGTTGGCGTTTGAAACCGCCCAAGACCCGAAAATTGACCAAATCGTTGCCGATATTTGTGCCGATGTGCAAAAGCGTGGCGACGCGGCGATTATTGAATACACTAACCGTTTTGACGGCATGAATGCCCAAAGCATGAACGATTTAACCTTAAGCCAAAGCGATTTAGAAGCAGCGTTTAATCGTTTACCAAACGAAGTGCAAATGGCATTGAAAACCGCGGCGGCACGCGTGGAAAGCTATCATCAGCATCAAAAAATGCAGTCGTGGAGCTACACCGATGAAGATGGCACGCTGCTCGGTCAGCAAATCACGCCGCTGGATAGAGTCGGCATTTATGTCCCAGGGGGCAAAGCGGCGTATCCGAGTTCGGTGATTATGAACGCCATGCCAGCCCACGTTGCAGGCGTGCCTGAAATCATCATGGTCGTGCCAACGCCCAAAGGTGAGCGCAACGATATTGTGTTGGCGGCAGCATACATCACAGGTGTGACTAAAGTGTTTACCATCGGCGGTGCGCAGGCGGTTGCCGCTTTGGCTTACGGCACAGAAACCGTGCCGCAAGTAGACAAAATCACGGGGCCGGGCAATGCTTTCGTTGCCGCTGCCAAACGCCGCGTGTTTGGAGTTGTCGGCATTGATATGGTGGCTGGGCCGAGCGAAATTTTAGTGATTGCAGACGGCACAACCCCTGCTGAGTGGGTAGCAATGGATTTGTTCAGTCAAGCGGAACACGATGAAATCGCCCAAGCCATTTTGATTGCCACTTCGCAAAGCTATTTAGATGAAGTATCGGCGGCGATGAGCCGTTTGATGGCAGAAATGCCGCGCAAAGCGATTATTGAAGCGTCTTTACGCAATCGCGGTGCAATGATTTTGGCAAAAGATTTGGGCGAAGCCTGTGAAATTGCCAACTACATCGCACCCGAACACCTTGAATTATCGGTAGAAAATGCCGAAGAATGGGCGAAAAAAATCCGTCACGCAGGCGCTATTTTCATGGGCAAATACACCAGCGAGAGTTTGGGTGATTATTGTGCTGGCCCAAATCACGTTTTGCCAACCAGCCGAACCGCCCGTTTTTCATCGCCACTTGGCACATACGATTTCCAAAAACGCAGCAGCTTGATTCAGGTTTCCGAGCAAGGCGCACAAAAGCTCGGACAAATCGCCAGCGTGTTGGCACACGGCGAAATGCTCACCGCCCACGCGCGTGCCGCCGAATTTCGTTTGAAATAAAGCGATGCCGTCTGCTGTTCTTCATAACACTGCAGACGGCATATTTTTACAAAAGAACATGAAACAAATTAAAAACAAAGGAAAATCATGAACGCTTATTCAGCCAACTCCCAAACCAACACACGCATCAAAATCGGCATCGTCGGTGCAACGGGCTACACAGGCGTAGAATTATTGCGCTTGCTGGCACAACATCCAAACGCAGAAGTGGCTGCCATCACCAGTCGCAGCGAGGCAGGCATACACATTACCGATTATTTCCCCAGCTTGCGCGGCGTATACGATTTGCGTTTTCAAACGCCAGATGAAGCCAATTTAAGCGAGTGCGATGTGGTATTTTTCGCCACACCCAATGGCGTTGCCATGCAAGAAGCGCCTGCCCTGCTCGCCCAAGGCATACGTGTCATCGATTTATCCGCCGACTACCGCATTCAAGATGTCGCCACATGGCAACAATGGTATGGCATGCAACACGCCAGCCCCGAATGGATAAGCCGCGCGGTTTATGGTTTGTCTGAACTCAATCGCGAAAGCATTGCCCAAGCCCAATTGATTGCCAACCCAGGTTGCTACCCAACTTGCGTTTCGCTTGCCCTATTGCCACTGCTCAAAGCCCAAGCTCTACAAGAAAATATGCCGCTCATCAGCGATTGCAAATCAGGCGTTTCGGGAGCTGGTCGTAAAGCCAATGTCGGCACTTTACTGTGCGAAGCAGGCGATAATTTCAAAGCCTACGGCATCGCAGGACATCGCCACTTACCCGAAATCAAGCAAACCATCGAAGTTTTGCAAAGCCATGTTGCCGAACAATTCGTGTTTGTGCCGCACCTCACTCCTATGATACGCGGCATGCATGCAACCACTTATTTGCATCTCAAATCGGGCGTAAACCCGCACGAAATTTTGAGCGCATATTACCAAGACAGTGCTTTTGTTGATGTAATGCCTTATGGCAGCACACCCGAAACACGCAGCGTGCGCGGTGCCAACATCTGCCGCATCAGCGTGCAACAAGCACCGCAAAGCGATGTGTGGATTCTATTGAGCGTGCAAGACAATTTGGTTAAAGGCGCGGCAGGACAAGCGATTCAAAACATGAACATCATGTTTGGTCTTGCCGAAAATACTGGCTTACAAGCCGCACCTTTATTGCCCTAAACTCCTTGATGCAACTTCTATGCCGTCTGCAAACATCTCAACACCGCAGACGGCATATTCAAATCAAAGCCGATTCTCAAACAATCTTATTTCAGCGCACCGCCAAAACTTCATTTGCTTCATCTAAAGCCGTCGTGCCATAAGTTGCACGCCATGCTGCATCAGCCTGCGCAATATCACATTGTTTTGCATATAATAATTGACGTTGTGACATTTCATCGTGCGCCAAATTTGCCAAACCCGCGCAACTCAACTCTTCGCTGGGCATATCCGCCGAATGCACTTCCGAACCCAAACTCGGAATCAAAGCCAATGCCAATGCCAAAAACACGCCCCAAATCACAGTTTTCACAGCTTTCATTTCTCATTCCTTCAAACAAGACAACTAAGAAAAATCTTAATCAAATTTACTTTTTCTTATAATACTCATCAAAAATAAAGTTATCAAGCATTATTTTTCAAAAAATATTTAAATTTCTCTTACAAAAAAGAAATTTTTTAGGTAGAATGTGCAAAAATTAACTGAAATATTCAAAGAAAAGGAATTTCACATGAATACCTTTAAAGACCGTTTAGTTTTTCTTTGGAAAAATGAAGCCAAACAAGCCAAAATTGCCAATGATATCGGCATGACCATTGCAGGCTTCAGTCGAATCTGGAATGAAGATGGCTTACCGAAGGCAGAAACCTTAAAAAAAATCAAAGAATTAAAAGGTTGCAGCATAGACTGGTTGCTCACAGGCGAAGGCGAACCATTTCCAAACACCGCTCTCCCCAACAGCTCGCAAGTATTGAATGTATTGGCTGCGCCCGTTGATACCGATGAATTTGTGTTCGTGCCACATTATGATATCCAGGCTGCAGCAGGCTACGGGCATTTTGTGGACGACGAAACGCCTGTTTCCAACATCGCTTTTCGCCGCGACTGGCTAGAAGGTTTTGTTACCCGAGAATTTGCCAAGTTATCTGTGATTTCGGTTAAAGGCGATTCCATGGAAGGCGTATTAAACGACGGCGACACCATTTTGGTGAATCACGCACACACCACGCCACGCGATGGCTTATACGTTTTGCGCATTAACGACACGCTTTTGGTCAAACGTTTGCAATCTATGCCAGGCGGCATCATCAATGTAATTTCCGCCAACGAAGCCTACCCTACTTTTGAAATCAATTTGAATAATTTAACCGACGATGTGGCGATTATCGGACGCGTGGAATGGTTTGGCAGACACATCTAAGCCATATTTTTTAAAGCAATATCCGTAAAAAGCTTTCTAATCATGAAACGAAATTTTGTGATGCAAACTTGAAACCGCAAAATCCAGCCCTATCTTGCTTTGCATCACGCTTTGGGCGACAATAGCGACACACATCATAGAAAGGGACACATCATGTCAGATGAAACGCCAATCATTTTTACCGATAGCTGCTGCGAAAAAGTGGCTGATTTAATTGCTGAAGAAAACAATCCAGACTTGAAACTGCGCGTCTTTGTGAATGGCGGCGGCTGTTCAGGTTTTCAATATGGTTTTACTTTTGATGAAATCAAAAACGATGACGATTTTGAAATTGAAAAAAATGGCCTGAAATTTTTAGTAGATCCGATGAGCTATCAATATTTGGTCGGCGCAGAAATTGATTACACCGAAAGCCTGCAAGGTTCGCAGTTTGTGATTCGCAATCCGAATGCACAAACCACTTGCGGTTGTGGCTCTTCATTCTCGGTTTAATCCTTGAAACATTACTAAAAACCAAGCAACTGATTGATTAGCAAGTTTTATCAAATTCAAAAACAAACGCCACAAATCGTGGCGTTTTTAATTAACTCGAATCCTTGCACAAAAAATTATGCCGTCTGCACATTTTCAAAACTGCAGACGGCATCTGTTTTGTATCAAGAATCTTCAAACCATTTGTATTAAAGTTTTGAAAATTAAGCTATTATATTAAATTAACCGTAGCGACGTTGGAACTCGCGCATAAAGTCAATCAATGCTTCCACACCTTGCAAAGGCATCGCATTGTAAATGCTGGCGCGCATACCGCCCATGGATTTGTAGCCGCGCAGAAGTTGCAAGCCGCGCGTGGTCGATTCTTGCGCAAACAATTCGTCCAAATCCGCATTGCCTGTGCTGAAAATCACATTCATTTTAGAACGCGCACCTGGGTGAACAGGATTGCGATAGAAACCGCCGCTGTTATCGATTTCATCGTATAACACTTTAGCTTTCAAGGTGTTAATCGTTTCCATTTGCGCCACGCCACCTTGCGATTGCAACCAACGGAACACCAAACCCGAAATATAAATCGGATAAGTCGCAGGCGTGTTGTACATCCCCTGCTTGTTCACATGCGCGCGGTAATTCCACACATCGGGAATTTTATCCGAACAACGTTCCAACAAATCCTCGCGAATAATCACAATCGTCGCGCCAGAAGGCCCGATGTTTTTCTGTGCACCCGCGTAAATCACGCCAAAATCCGACACATTGATTTTGCGCGACAAAATCTCAGACGACATATCGCAAATCAGCGGCGGCATGCCGTCTGCTAATTTCGGCACTTCACGATATTGCAAACCATGCACCGTTTCGTTAATCACAAAATGCACAAACGCCGAATTTTTATCGATGTCCCAAGACGACACAGGCGGCAAGTTTTGGAACTGATATTGCGCTTCGCCATCTGCCGCCAAATGAATTTGGCAATCGCTCAATTTGCCCATTTGCGAGTGCGCGATTTTAGACCAGTTGCCCGTTACCACCGAATCCACGCGCTTAAAACCGTGTGCAAAATTCATCACCACTTGATTGAACTGGCTGCTTGCTCCACCCTGCAAAAACAAGACCTTATAATTATCAGGAATGTCCATCAACTGACGCAAGTCCTGTTCCGCGTGATACAAAATACTCATAAACACATCAGAACGATGGCTCATCGTCATCACCGAAAAGCCCGTGCCGTTGTAATCAAACATCTCGCTTTGCGCCGTTCGCAACACCGATTCAGGCAAAACCGCAGGACCAGCAGAAAAATTATAAATTGGCGTGGTATTCATTTTTTTACACTCACAAAAAAGAGCAGCCGAAGCTGCCGATTGACCGAAATTGACGAAAATTTTAGGGGCTTGCTCGCCACAATGCAAGCGAAAAAATCGATTTTCGCCAAATTTTTACGCAAACCTCTTTTAGTGAAACTGCTTAGTTAAACTGAAAATTTTGCCAAAATACAGTGAATAAAACTAAAAATAAATCAAATTATTTCTATATTCACTAAAAATTCAATCATTAACATAGAAAACAAATCAGTCGCAAATTTACCACACCAACCCACTCCACAACAAACCGCAGACGGCATCTCAAGTCTTTTCACGGTTATCGTTTGCTTATTTTTCGCATCAAACCCCACATTCAAACGCTTGCCGCCAAACCGCCCACAATCCCAAGCAGAAATCTGCAGAAACCATCTGAAATATAAAACTTTTCTTTTTGCGGCAAAGCGGTTATAATCCGCGCAATTTTTCATATCTCTGAGAAATGGCCACGCGGCCATTTTTTTGTTTTTCATGGAGTCAAAATGGACATTCAAACCATTTTAGAACGCACTTTGCCAGGTTTGGGCTATGAGTTGGTCGACCACGAACTCACGGCACAAGGCACTTTGCGCGTGTTTATCGACAAAGAAGGCGGCATCACAGTGGAAGACTGCGCCACCGTCAGCAACCACTTAAGCCGCCTGTTTATGGTGGAAGACGTAGACTACAAAAACTTGGAAATTTCCAGCCCAGGTTTAGACCGTCCACTGAAAAAAGCCGCAGATTTTGTACGTTTTGCAGGTTCACAAGCCAAAATCAAAACGCGCTTGCCTGTGGACGGACAAAAAAACTTCATCGGTAAAATTGAAGGCTGTGAAAACGAAATCATCACTTTGTCGTTTGACGGCAAAACCGCTCAAATCGAGTTAAGCAATATTGACAAAGCACGAATCAAACCTGAATTTAAATTTTAAAAACTGGAGCTACAAAGCATGAGTCGCGAAATGTTACAGCTGGCAGAAGCACTTGCCAGCGAAAAAAATGTGAATACCGATGTGGTGTTTGATGCATTAGAGTTTGCCCTTTCAACCGCCGCCAAGAAAAAAGCGGGACGCGAAGAAATGGATGTGCGCGTGGAAATCGACCGCGAAAGCGGCGAATACCGCACTTGGCGTCGTTGGTTAATCGTGGCAGACGAGGATTACACTTATCCGATGGTGGAAAAAACCATTGAAGAAATTCAAGAAGAAATCCCAGGCACAAACATTCAAATCGGCGAATATTACGAAGAACAGTTGGAAAACGAAGGCTTTGGTCGCCAAGCCGCTCAAGTTGCCAAACAATTGATTTTGCAACGCATTCGCGATGCAGAGCGCGAACAAATTTTAGATGAGTTTTTGCAGCAACGCGAAGACATCATTGCTGGCACAGTGAAACGCGTGGAGCGTCATGGCATTGTGGTGGAACTCAATCCGAAATTAGACGCGCTGATTCCGCGTGAACATTGCATTGCCCGCGAAAACTTCCGTTCGGGTGACCGCATTCGCGCTTTGTTCCAAGAAGTGAAAGAAATCGGCAACACAGGCCGCAAGCAAATCATTTTGAGCCGCACTTCACGCGAATTTTTGGTGAAATTGTTTGAAGCTGAAGTGCCTGAAATTGCAGACGGCATGTTGGAAATTCGCGAAGCCGCACGCGACCCTGGTTTCCGCGCCAAAATCGCGGTTAAGGCAAACGACCAACGCATCGACCCACAAGGCACTTGCATCGGCGTGCGTGGCAGCCGCGTCAACGCTGTGAGCAACGCTTTGAATGGCGAGCGCATTGATGTGGTATTGTGGTCGCCAGAAACCGCGCAATTTGTGATGAACGCGCTTTCGCCTGCGGAAGTGAGCCGCATCGTGATTGACGAAGACAAACACGCGGTGGACGTGATTGTTGCCGAAGACCAGCTGGCTTTGGCAATCGGCAAAGGCGGTCAAAACGTGCGTTTAGCGGCGGATTTGACAGGCTGGCAATTGAACATCATGACGCTGAACGAAGCGGAAGAACGTCATGCCGCGGAAAACGCCCAAGCGCGTGCCTTGTTCACCGAACATTTGAATGTGGACGAAGACACCGCCAACGAATTGATTGCAGAAGGTTTCTTCACATTAGAAGAAATCGCCTATGTGCCTGCGATTGAGTTGGAAGAAATCGGCTTTGACAGCGACACCGTGGAAATCTTGCGCAACCGCGCCCGCGATGCGATTTTGACTTTGGCGATTGCCAACGAAGAAAAATTAGAAAGCATTGCCGACGATTTGCGTGAATTAGAAGGCGTAGACCAAGACATGTTGCGTGATTTGGCACAAGCTGGCATCAACACGCGCGACGATTTGGCGGAGTTGGCGATTGACGAATTGATTGAAATCACAGGCGTGGAAAAAGCCGAAGCCGAAAAAGTGATTTTGGCTGCGCGCGCGCACTGGTTTAATGAAGAAAATTAAGAAAGGGTATTTATGAGTAACAGTACCGTAGAACAATTTGCCGCAGAACTCAAAAAGCCCGTTGATGATTTATTGAAACAACTGCAAGCCGCTGGCGTGAACAAAACCAGTGGCGCAGACGGCATCACTTCTGATGACAAACAATTATTGTTGGCACACTTGCGCAAAAGCAACGAAACCGCTGGCACAACCATCAGCATCAAACGCCAAAAAACCGAAAAAAGCACGGTTGCTGGCGTGGCAGTAGAAACCAAACGTTCGCGTCGCGTCGTTGTGCCGTCTGCAGAAGAGCAGTTAGCACAAGCCAAAGCGCAGGCAGAACAAAAAGCGCGTCAAGAAGCCGAAGCTGCTGCCGAACAAGCGGCGCAAGCTGAACGCGCTGCCGCCGAACAAAAAGCACGCCAAGAAGCGCAAGCGATTAAAGACGCGCAAGCGGCAAAAGCAGAAAAAGTTGCCCCAGCCGAAAAACCTGCAGTTGCAGACGGCAAAGCCAACGATAAAGCGGAAAAAACCGCTGCACCTGTAGCCGACAAAGGCAACAAAAACGCAGACGGCAAAAAAGCACAAAAATCAGAAAAAGGCGGCGACAACAAAGGCAAAAAAGGCAAAGAGAAAAAAGCCGAGCCTTTGCCAACGCCAGTAGAAGTGGTGAGTTCAGCAGAAGCCGAGCGTCGTGCCGACGAAGAACGTCGCGCCGCCGCTTTGCGTGAAATGCAAGAAAAACAACGCCGCGAAAAACAAGAGCGTTTAGAGCGTCAAGCGCGTCGCGAAGAAGCGAAAAAACAAGCGCAAGAAGAAGCGCGTGCCGCGAAAAACGCCAAAACCAATGAACCGCGTTCAGCCAAACCAAGCGAGCAAAAACCGTTGAACAGCGGCAAAGCGGCGGCAAAACCAGCGGCGCACACACCAGCCGCAGGCGGCAATGATGCCAACCCAAGCAGCGGCAGCCGCAAAAAAGACGACCGCCGCGCGAATCGCGATGATTTGGACGCGCCACGCAATGCCAAAGGCAAGGCAAAAGGCAAAGACAGCCGTAACAGCAGCCGCGATGACGAACGCGTACGCGGTGGCAAAAAAGGCAAAAAACTGAAATTAGAGCCAAATCAGCACGCTTTCCAAGCACCGACAGAACCTGTTGTGCATGAAGTTTTGGTGCCTGAAACCATTACCGTTGCCGATTTGGCGCACAAAATGGCGGTTAAAGGCGTGGAAGTGGTCAAAGCCCTGATGAAAATGGGCATGATGGTAACGATTAACCAGTCAATTGACCAAGACACCGCTTTGATTGTGGTGGAAGAACTCGGTCATATCGGCAAACCTGCGGCAGCAGACGACCCAGAAGCCTTCTTGGACGAAAGCACCGAACACGCTGAAGCTGAATTGTTGGCGCGTCCGCCAGTGGTAACCGTGATGGGTCACGTTGACCACGGTAAAACCTCGTTGCTCGACTACATTCGCCGTTCAAAAGTGGTGGCAGGCGAAGCAGGCGGCATCACCCAGCACATCGGCGCGTATCATGTGAACACGCCGCGTGGCGTGGTAACGTTCTTGGACACACCAGGTCACGAAGCGTTTACCGCGATGCGTGCGCGCGGCGCAAAAGCAACCGACATCGTGATTTTGGTGGTGGCAGCCGATGACGGCGTGATGCCACAAACGATTGAAGCGATTGCTCACGCCAAAGCAGCAGACGTGCCGATTGTCGTTGCCGTGAACAAAATCGATAAAGATGCGGCAAACCCTGAACGCATTCGTCAAGAATTGACGCAACACGAAGTGATTCCAGACGACTGGGGCGGCGACACGCAATTTGTGGATGTGTCGGCAAAACAAGGTTTGAACATCGATAAATTGTTGGAAGCCGTTTTGCTGGAAGCGGAAGTGTTGGAATTGACCGCACCTGTTGCCGCACCGGCTAAAGGCATCATCGTGGAAGCGCGTTTGGACAAAGGTCGTGGCGCGGTTGCCACATTGTTGGTACAAAGCGGCACATTGCGCAAAGGCGATATGCTTCTGGCAGGCACAGCGTTTGGTAAAGTGCGCGCGATGATGGACGAAAACGGCAAAGCGATTGACGAAGCTGGCCCGTCTATTCCTGTGGAAATCTTGGGTTTATCAGACGTTCCGAACGCGGGCGAAGACGCAATGGTGCTTGCCGACGAGAAAAAAGCGCGTGAAATCGCCCTCTTCCGTCAAGGTAAATACCGTGATGTGCGTTTGGCGAAACAACAAGCCGCCAAGTTGGAAAATATGTTCAACAATATGGGCGAAGGTCAGGCACAAAACTTGGCAGTCATCATCAAAGCCGACGTACAAGGTTCGTACGAAGCCTTGACTGGCAGCTTGCAAAAACTGTCTACCGATGAAGTGAAAGTCAATGTCTTGCACAGCGGCGTGGGCGGCATCACCGAAAGCGATGTGAACTTGGCGATTGCTTCGGGTGCATTCATCATCGGCTTTAACGTGCGTGCAGACGCGCAAGCGCGCAAACTTGCCGAAGGCGAAGACGTGGAAATCCGCTACTACAACATCATCTACGATGCGATTGACGATGTGAAAGCGGCGATGAGCGGCATGCTTTCTCCAGAAGAGAAAGAGCAAATCACGGGCACAGTGGAAATTCGCCAAGTGATTAGCGTGTCTAAAGTCGGCAACATCGCAGGTTGTATGGTTACCGATGGCGTGGTGAAACGCGACAGCCATGTTCGCTTGATTCGCAACAATGTCGTCATTCACACTGGCGAACTCGCTTCTTTGAAACGCTTCAAAGACGACGTGAAAGAAGTGCGCATGGGTTTTGAATGTGGCTTGATGCTCAAAGGCTACAACGAAATCCTTGAAGGCGACGTGTTGGAATGCTTCGATATTATTGAAGTGGCGCGCACGCTGTGATGCCTTGATGTCAAGATGCCGTCTGCAGTTTGAAATTGCAGACGGCATTTTCGCGTTTATCGTTCACATTCACTCAAAACGCATATCGCACAAACAAAAAAACAGGGCAAACGCCCTGCTTTTTTCATCTTTCTAACAAATATTCAAAAACTTATTTGGCTACTTATTTCAGTTTACCGCCTTGGCGCAACTCTTTAGGCAACACAAACACAATGCTCTCTTCCACGCCCTCTCCTTGTTTGACTGTGTCGTGTCCCCACGCACGAATCTGCGCAATCACTTCGTCCACCAACACTTCAGGCGCAGACGCACCCGCGGTTACACCCACTTGCCGTTTGCCTTCAAACCATTGTTTTTGCAGATAAGATGCGTTGTCCACCATATACGCATCCACGCCACGCAACGCCGCTACTTCACGCAAACGGTTGCTGTTAGACGAGTTCGGCGAACCGACCACAATCACCACATCGCAAGTTGCCGCTAAAGTTTTCACTGCTTCTTGGCGATTCGTTGTCGCATAGCAAATGTCTTCTTTGTGCGGATTTTTAATCGCAGGAAAACGCGCATTCAATGCCGCAATAATATCGCGCGTTTCATCCACCGAAAGCGTGGTTTGGCTCACATAAGCCAATTTTTCAGGATTTTCTACCACCAAATCCGCCACATCAGCAACGGTTTCCACCAGCAACATTTTGCCTTTGGGCAGCTGTCCCATCGTGCCTTCCACTTCGACATGACCTTTATGCCCAATCATCACGATTTGATAGCCTTGCTCATCCAAGCGCGACACTTCGCGATGCACTTTTGTAACCAGCGGACAAGTCGCATCAAACACCCGAAAACCGCGTTCATTCGCTTCCGCTTGCACCGCCTTGCTCACGCCGTGCGCCGAATAAATCAAGGTTGCGCCAGCAGGCACGTCTGCCAAATCTTCAATAAAAATCGCGCCTTTATCACGCAAATTGTCCACCACAAATTTGTTGTGCACCACTTCATGACGCACATAAATCGGCGCACCAAATTCTTCCAACGCCCGTTCCACAATGCTAATCGCGCGGTCTACACCTGCACAAAAACCGCGCGGATTCGCCAGCAAAATACTTTTTTCCATCTTGATGTTCTTTCTGTATTGCTTTGATTTTTCTTATTTTTAATGTTTTATTTTGCATTACTCAGGCACACGTTCCGCCTTGACGTTGATGCTGCTGAAAGCAAACAAAATCGCGCCCACGCACACAAAACAATCGGCAATATTAAACGCAGGGTAATACCAGTCTTGCCAGTAAAACAGCAGAAAATCCACCACATGCCCGTGCAGCAAACGGTCAATCACATTGCCCAAACCGCCACCGATAATCATCGCCGCGCCCAGTTTGCCCAACTTGCTGTATTCATTTTTCGCAATGCCACGCGCCAAAAAAATGCTAATCACAAACGCCAAGCCCACAAAAAAATACTTTTGCCAGCCGCCTTGGTCCGCCAAAAAACTGAACGCCGCGCCAGGATTGAACACCAAAGTCAAATCAAAAAAATTCGGAATCACATTCAAGCGCTCGCCATAAGCAAACGCGCCCAAAGTCGCAAATTTCGTGATTTGGTCCAGCACAATCGCCACCGCTGCCAACACAAAATACGGCAGATTCTTGCCTTGATGTCCCACTTGTTTTTCTTTGATAACCTTGATTTCCATTTCATTATCCATCGCTTGCCAAAATCTTCGCCATTTTACCCGAAAACCCGTTAAAAAACGTCATGCCGTCTGCGATTTGCCACATTTTGTCGCAACAAGTGCCGCTTTTACACAGAAAATGCTTACAAAATCCGTCTATTCCATTACAATAGTTCACGATTTTAAGCAAAATCATCATCAAAGCATAGGAGCAAATTATGAATAAATTCACATTATTAAGCGCGGCAGCAGCTGCGATTTTGTTGTCGGCTTGTGCCAAAAATGCTATCAATGCTTCGCCTGAAGCGCGTGCGACACAAATCAAAGAAAACGAAGCCAAAGGCATAACTTCTTGTCGCTATGTTGGCGACAAAGCAGGTGCTGGCACAGACCAAATTTATATGTGTTCAGCCAGCAAAGCATTATCATCGCCAGAAGCCAAAAAAGAATTAAATCCAAATTTTAACGTCTCATTTGGCGGCTCAATCAATACCGATAAAAAAGTCCACTACCCTTCTGACCGCAAATCAAATGCCGTTGGCAAATCGCCTGAAGAAGCCTGCCAACGCGCTTTCTTAAGCACCATAATAAGTTTTGAAAGAAGAGCTGCTAGCCAAGGCAAGCGCAATATTCGTGTTGCCAGCTATTATGGTGAAAAACATCGTGCAGGTAATGAATTTGAATGCCACATCGGTACTTGGCACAGCCGCGTCGTTGTACACGGCAATGTTTACTAAAAATCGATTGTCGCGAATCTGATTGTCGCGTCGTTTAAAAAGATGCCGTCTGCAGTTTCAGTTTGCAGACGGCATTTTTGTGTCTTTTTGTGGCAAAACATTCGCCAAATCAAAAGCCAAGTCAAAATAAGTTTTTATTTTTTCTGATAAAAACTCGCTTCGCCAGCTGGACGCGTTTTGAATCGTTTGTGCAACCAGAAATACTGTTCGGGCATTTCGCGCACGCGTGCTTCAATGAAATCGTTCATGCGTTGTGCATCAGCGATTAAATCTTCGCTCGGAAAATGTTCCCAAGCTGGGTAAAAACGCAGTTCCACTTTGCCATTTGCCAAACGTTGCGGAATCACGGGAATCACTTTCGCGCCCGTCAATGCGGCAATGCGACTCAAACCCGCAATCGTTGCCGTCTGCACCCCGAAAAAGTTCACAAAAACCGATTCTTTCGCGCCAAAATCTTGGTCGGGCAAATACAAAAATGGCGCATCGCTTTTCTTTAAATGTTTGATAATCGCGCGCAAACCTTCGGTGCGCCCAATCAAAAACACATTATTGTAGCGATGACGACCTTTCAAAATTTGTTCGTCTAACACTTTGTTTTTTTGATGAGAATACATGCTCACCAGCGGCACATCTTGATTCAACGCGTAAACCGCCAATTCAAACGCGGTGAAATGTGGATAAAGCAAAATCACTTTTTCGCCTGCGTTTAAAGCTGCGTCTAAATGATGTTTGTCGCGATAAATCACCAAATTTTTCAGCCGTTCTGCTTTGCCATACCAATACAAACCGTACTCCAGCAACATCATGCCCATGTGCTGAAAATGTTGTTTCAGCAAAGCATCACGTTCAGTTTGGCTCAATTCGGGAAAACACAGCTGCAAATTGATTTGTCCCACTTTTCGGCGTGGCGACACGATATAATACGCCAACACGCCAACGGCTTTGCCGATTTTTTGCAACAGGCAATGCGGTAAAAAATGAATGAAATACAAAAAGATAAACAATAATTTCATGATTTGGGTCGGCACAAACAAATAAAGTCGCACATTATAAAGCAAACCGCTGTCAGCCGCGCTGGCTTCAGTTACAATGCGCTTATTTTTGGCGTGGACGCAGCGTGTTTTGCCGTCTGCAATTCATTTTTCACTTCATTCACAGGTTTGCCATGAAAATCATCATCGCCCCCGATTCTTTTAAGGAAAGTTTGACTGCAGCCCAAGCGGCGAATGCGATTGCACGCGGTTTGCAAAAACATTTACCCGATGCCGAATGCGTGTGCGTGCCGATGGCAGACGGCGGCGAAGGCACAAGCGATGCTTTGGTAAACGCGCTGGGCGGCGAGTGGGTTTATGTGGACGTGGACGACCCTTTGGGCAGAACGATTCGGGCGCGTTATGGCGTGTTGGCAAACGGCACGGCAGTAATGGAAATGGCGCAAGCGGCAGGCATTCATTTGCTTGCGCCTGCTGAACGCAATCCGCGTTTGGCTTCCACGTTTGGCGTGGGGCAAATGATGAAACACGCGCTGCAAAACGGCGTGCGCCACATCATTTTGGGCATAGGCGGCAGCGCAACCAACGATGGCGGCGCAGGCATGGCGATGGCTTTGGGTTATCGTTTGGAAAGTGCAGACGGCAAAACCTTGCCGCGCGGCGGTGCAGCTTTGGCAAATTTGGCACGCGTAGACAATAGTCAAGTATTGCCCGAACTTGCTGAATGTACGATAGAAGTCGCTTGCGATGTCAATAATCCTTTGTGCGGTGCGAACGGCGCGAGCGCGATTTTCGGCCCACAAAAAGGCGCAGATGCGCAAATGGTTGCCGAATTAGACGCGGCGTTAAACCATTATGCCGATGTATTGACGCAAGCAGGTTTTACCGACGCACGCGAACAAGCGGGCAGCGGCGCGGCTGGCGGCTTGGGCTTTGCCTTGCGCATGTTGTGTCATGCTGAACTCAAATCGGGCGTGCAAATTGTGATGAACGCCAACGGTTTGGCAAACCACATTCAAAACGCGGATTTGGTGATAACGGGCGAAGGCAAAATGGACGGACAAACCGCTTGCGGCAAAGTGCCTGCTGGCGTGTTGCAGACGGCACAACAACACAAAGTGCCTGTGTTTGCCTTGTGCGGCGCGCTGGGCGACGAAGCCGAAAAACTCAATCAAGCAGGTTTTGCCGCCGTGTTGCCGATTTTGCCAAACAACGCCGCCCTGCCCGATTTGCTTGCCGATGCCGAACAGAATCTGCAACGCACCGCCGAACAAATCGGCAGCATTTTGGCGTTAAAACTCAATAAAAAAGCATAAAATAAAAGTTTTTGGCAAAAAGTGAGCATAAAAAAGGTTAAATTGCCGTCTGCACTCACAAAAAAGCTCAAGGTTTTGCCTTTGCAATCCACAAAAAGCAAACTGAATCGGCTGTTTTTCAGTTACAATCCGCCACATGAATACAACAACCCCCAACATCTTTCTCATCGGATTGATGGGCGCAGGCAAAACCACAGTGGGCAAACAACTTGCCCACTTGCTTCATCGCCCGTTTTACGACAGCGACCACGTCATTTGCGAACGCACGGGCGTGTCGATTCCCACCATTTTTGAAATGGAAGGCGAAGCAGGTTTTCGCCAACGCGAAAGCGCGGCAATCCAAGATTTAACGCAAGAACAAGGCATTGTGTTGGCAACAGGCGGCGGTGCGGCGGTGCGCGAAGAAAACCGTCAATGTTTGCGCGAACGCGGCATTGTGGTGTATTTACACGCCGTGCCTGAAATCTTGCTGGAGCGCACGCGTTACGACAAAAACCGTCCGCTGTTACAAGTTGCCGACCCGCTTGCCAAAATGCGTGAACTTTACGATTTTCGCGACCACATTTATCGCGAAACCGCACACATTGTGTTTGAGTCAGGACACAGTAATTTTCAAAAAAGCATCAGTGAAATCATTCAGTTAGTACAGGATTTTTCATGCAAACCTTAACTGTTCAAACCCCATCGCATCAATATCCCATTTATATTGGTGAAAATCTGCTCGATCAATTAGATAACATCATCGCTCCACACATAGCCAAAAAAGCGGCGATTATCACCAATGAAACCATCGCACCTTTGTATTTAGCAAAAGTGCAGACGGCATTGAATCGCCTGAACATCGAACATTTCGCGATTATCCTGCCCGATGGTGAAGCACACAAAAACTGGCAAACACTGAATTTGATTTTTGACGGTTTGATGCAAAATCGCGCCGAACGCAAAACCACGCTGATTGCTTTGGGCGGTGGTGTGATTGGCGACATTGTAGGTTTTGCGGCAGCGACTTACCAACGCGGTGCGCCGTTTATCCAAATTCCTACAACCCTGCTCAGCCAAGTCGATTCATCGGTTGGCGGCAAAACCGCCATCAATCACCCCTTAGGCAAAAACATGATAGGCGCATTTTACCAACCGCAAGCAGTCATCGCCGATTTAAGCACCTTGCAAACCCTGCCTGCTCGCGAGTTTTCCGCAGGCATGGCGGAAGTCATTAAATACGGCGTGTTGGGCGATGCCGACTTCATCGCTTATTTAGAACACAATATGCCTGCTTTGATGGCACAACAAAGCGATGTTTTAGCACACGCCGTGCGTCATTGTTGCCAAATAAAAGCCGACGTTGTCGCCGCCGATGAAACCGAACAAGGCATACGCGCTTGGCTCAATTTGGGACACACTTTTGGTCATGCGATTGAAGCCGAAATGGGTTATGGCGTGTGGTTACACGGCGAAGCGGTTGCCGCTGGCATGGTGTTGGCGTGTCGCTTGTCGGAAGTATTGGGCAAAATCCACGCCAGCGACAGCGAACGCGTCATTCAATTGCTTGCCGCCGCCAACTTGCCAACTGTGCCGCCGAAATTCAGTTTTGAACGTTGGATAGAACACATGCAACACGACAAAAAAGTCGCCAGCGGCATCATGCGATTTGTCGGTTTAGACCAACTCGGCAAAGCCAACATCACCGCCATCAGCGACATGAATATTTTGCGACAAACCCTAACACCTTATTTATAAAACACATTCAAACTCAAATGCCGTCTGCAAATCCCAAACGCAGACGGCATCAGCCTTCGCATTAAACCCAAACAAACAATATTTCATCACGCTTCACGCCAAAACTGTCGCAACTTTGCCACTAAATCCCCCCGATTTCCCTTTCCACGCACAAGTCGCGATAATTTTACTTGCCAAAACAACCCAAACTGTCCTAAAATTCGCGGTTTTCTATATTCTCAAATTCTCTTTTAAGAAAGTACAAACATGGTAACAATCCGTTTGGCCCGCGGTGGCTCTAAAAAACGTCCTTTTTACAACATCGTAGCAACCGACAGCCGCAATCGTCGCGACGGTCGCTTCATTGAGCGCGTTGGTTTTTACAACCCAGTTGCCAACGAAAAACAAGAACGCGTACGTTTAGACGCTGAGCGTTTGAACCACTGGATTGCTAACGGCGCACAATTGAGCGATGCCGTTGCTAAATTGGTTAAAGAACAAAAAGCTGCTGCTTAATTTTTTGGTTTTGCCACGATGAATGCGCAACAATGGGTAGCCATGGGCTATATTAAAGGCGTTTTTGGTGTAAAAGGCTGGGTAAAAATCGCTGCCAACACCGAATACAGCGACAGCCTGCTCGACTACCCACAATGGCGTTTACACAAAGACAATCAAGTCTTAAGCGTGGAAATTGAAAGTGGCAAACTCAATGGCGGCGAATTGCAAGTCAAATTTGCTGGCATTGACGACCGAGACGCTGCTTTTGCATTGCGTGGCTACACCATTGAAATTGAACGACAAGCGTTTGCACCTGCTGAAGAAGACGAGTATTACTGGGCGGATTTGGTGGGCATGCAAGTGATTAACCGCGATGGCGTTGTGCTGGGTACGGTTAATAATTTAATGGAAACAGGCGCACATGACGTTTTGATGATTCAAGGCGAATTTGGGCAAAAACTGATTCCTTTCGTGGCACATTTTATTGATGATGTGAACCACGAAACACGCATCATTACCGCCGACTGGGGCATCGATTACTGATGAATATCCAAGCCATAACCTTGTTTCCTGAAATGTTTCAAGCCATTACGGAGCATGGCGTGAGCGGTAGAGCCTTAAAACAAGGACTTTGGCAGTTTTCAGCCATCAATCCTCGTCAATTTGCCGATAATAAATTCGGACATATCGACGACCGCCCTTTTGGTGGCGGGCCAGGCATGATTATGATGACTGCACCGTTGCAAGCGGCGATTGATGTCGCCAAACAAAGTGCAGACGGCACAGCCAAAGTGATTTATTTAAGCCCACAAGGCAAACCTTTAACGCATCACAAAGCACAGGCTTTGGCACAAGAAAAACATTTGATTTTGTTGTGTGGGCGTTATGAGGGCATTGATGAGCGCGTGATTCAAAACAGTGTAGACGAAGAAATCAGCATCGGTGACTTTGTGGTTTCAGGTGGCGAGCTGCCTGCGATGATGTTGATGGATGCGGTTTTGCGTTTAATTGATGGCGTGTTGGGCGACAAACAATCAGCCGAACAAGATTCTTTTGCTGATGGCTTGTTAGATTGTCCGCATTACACCCGTCCAATCGAATTTCAAGGCATGAGCGTACCAGAGGTTTTACGCTCGGGTAATCATGCTTTGATTGCGAAGTGGCGATTGAAACAATCGTTGCAACGCACCCTAGTGCGCCGACCCGATTTACTGGAAAAGCGCAGTTTAATCCCAGAGGAATCCCGTCTCTTGCAAGAAATCTTACAAGAGCAACAGGATAGCCAATCATAATTTAGGAAATAAACATGAACTTGATTCAACAATTAGAGCAAGAAGAAATCGCTCGCTTAAACAAAGAAATCCCTGAATTCGCACCAGGCGACACCGTTGTCGTGTCTGTACGCGTGGTTGAGGGCAACCGCAGCCGTCTGCAAGCCTACGAAGGCGTGGTAATCGCTCGCCGCAACCGTGGCTTGAACAGCAACGTGATTGTACGCAAAATCTCTAATGGCGAAGGCGTTGAACGTACTTTCCAATTGTATTCGCCAAACGTAGAAAAAATTGAAGTAAAACGTCGCGGTGATGTGCGCCGTGCGAAATTGTACTACTTGCGCGGCTTGACTGGTAAAGCCGCTCGCATTAAAGAAAAATTGCCTGCTCGTAAAGGTTAATTTCACAATGCCCGCCCGATTTGGCGGGTATTTTTTATCCATTCTCATCACAACAAAATGAACACACTCAAACTCTATCCCATCGTGAGCCTTGTGCTGAACAACAACATCGCCGAACAAGAAATTCCCAAACTTTGGCAGCAAACCGCTCTACCCTGCGCACAAACGATTTACGGCGTTTATTCCGAATATCAAAGCGACGCAAACGGCGATTATCGCTTTTCCATCGCCACCGAAATCCCCAATGGCAGCGAGCCGATTGTAATTGAACATTTATCGACTTATCAAACCTTTCCCAGCCAACGCGAACAGATTCTCGCCACTTGGCAAAGCATTTGGCAGCAAGAACAAGAAGGCATTTTGGCGCGTGCTTACAGCATTGATTTTGAACGTTACACCGAAAGCGAAACCAACATTTTCATCGCCGTTCAAAGCAAACGTTAGCCGCACGCTTAAACCCGATTTCGGCTGCACTTTTTCAGCTCAAATCGCAAAAAATTCGCGTTTTCATGCCGTCTGCAGCCCACAAAAAAACAATTCCAGCGTACAATAAGCACATTTTTGCGTGGCGGATTTTCGGTTAAGCAAATCGATTTTTAAAACCAGCTTAACAAACTGTCGCCGCGTTTGAAAATTGATTATTTCCTTTGATATTTTAAATACTTATGCTTTCACTCAACACCATCTGGCCTTGGTTCATCGCCACGCTTGGCTTATTCGGTTGGCAACCTGCAGAAAGCAGCACCGCAGGTCAAATCATTCAACATATTGAACAGGTTTTGATTCAACGTATTGAACAGGTTTTGGAAATTGATTCCAAAAGCACGCGTTTGCCGAAAAAACGCCAATACAGCGGCAAAGTCAATGCCGTCAGCGACGGCGACACTTTGCGTTTGCGCGACAGCGACGGGAAAAATCACAAAGTTCGTTTGGCATACATTGACGCACCCGAAACCACGCAGCAACACGGCATCGCCAGTCGCGATGCTTTGCGCGAAGCCCTTATCGGCGAAACCGTGCAAGTAAACGTGTTTGATGTCGACCAATACGGCCGCGAAGTCGCGCGTGTTAATCTGAACGGCAAAGACATCAATTTGCAGCAAGTTCAAAACGGCAATGCGTGGCACTACGTTTCCATTGCCAAGAAAAAACAAGACAAAAGCGCGTATCGCGAATACGAGCAAGCGCAAAAAAATGCCAAAGACGAGCGCGTCGGTTTGTGGCAACAATCTTCGCCCACGCCGCCTTGGACTTACCGCAAACAACAGCGTGAACAACAATAATTTATGCCGTCTGCAAGCAAAGCAAATCCCCAGCACAGCCTAGGCGCAGACGGCATAAACCCCAAAAAACAGAACAATCAATCCATAAAATGAACAAACAAATCCGCCATGAAATGTTTTCGCGTTGGCAAGCCGCCAATCCGCACCCGCAAACCGAGCTGAACTACAACAATCCGTTTGAATTGCTGATTGCGGTGTTGCTGTCGGCGCAGGCAACCGATGTCGGCGTAAATAAAGCAACCGCTAAACTCTTCCCCGCCGCGCCCACGCCGCAAGCCATGCTGGATTTGGGTTTGGAAGGCGTGATGGAATACACCAAAACCATCGGTTTGTACAAAACCAAATCCAAACATGTGATTGAAACCTGTCAAATTTTGGTGAACCGCTACAATGGCGAAATTCCGCAAACGCGAGAAGAGCTGGAAGCCTTGCCAGGGGTGGGACGCAAAACCGCGAATGTGGTGTTGAATACCGCATTTCGGCAAGTGGCGATGGCGGTCGATACCCACATTTTTCGCGTGTCCAACCGCATGAACCTTGCCCCAGGAAAAAACGTGCGCGAAGTGGAAGACAAATTATTAAAAGTGATACCGAAAGAATTTTTACTCGATGCGCATCACTGGCTGATTTTGCACGGTCGCTACACCTGTAAAGCACAAAAACCCTTATGTCATCAATGTTTGGTTAATGATTTATGCGAATATCGTGGCAAAACCATTGCCATGTAAAACCATCTCCACAAAGAAAAGAAAAAAGGAATATTCATGAAAAAAAGCCCATTTATCGCACTCACGCTCACTGTGCCTTTATGGCTTGCCGCCTGCAGCGATGAACAAAGCGAGCCAGCCGCATCAGCGGTCGTTGCCAAAACCGAAAACAGCCCAGCCAGCACCTCAAGCCAACTTTTGCCAGACTTTAGCACACTGGTAGAAAAAGAAGCGCAAGCGGTGGTCAGCATTCAAGCCTTTGGTGCGAACAACGCCGAAAATGAAACGCTGGGCTTTGGTTCGGAAAATTTTGATTTCAGCGGCGAAAACGACAATTTCGGCACAGGCTTTTTGATTTCCGCAGACGGCTTCATCATCACCAACACCCATGTGATTGAGGAGATGGAAACGATTAAAGTTACCTTGCACGACAAACGCGAATACCGCGCCAAATTGATTGGTTCGGACAAAAAAACCGATATTTCAGTGTTAAAAATCGATGCAACTGATTTGCCAGCTGTGAAAATCGGCAATCCGCAGGATTTGAAAGTTGGCGAGTGGGTTGCCGCCATCGGTGCGCCTTATGGCTTTGACAGCAGTGTAACCGCAGGCATTGTGTCAGCAAAAGGTCGCAGCTTGCCTAATGAAACCTACACGCCATTCATTCAAACCGATGTGGCGATTAACCCTGGCAATTCAGGCGGCCCGCTGTTTAATTTGAATGGACAAGTGATTGGCGTTAATTCGCAAATTTATAGCCGAACAGGCGGTTCGGTTGGCATTTCGTTTGCAATTCCCATCAATATCGCGATGAATGTTGCCGAACAATTGCGCACCACAGGCAAAGTGGAACGCGGTCAGCTTGGCGTGCAAATTCAAGAAGTGTCATACGATTTAGCGCAATCATTCGGTTTGGATAAACCCAACGGCGCATTGATTTCGCAAGTCTTCCCCAACAGCCCAGGTGAAGAAGCTGGCTTACAAGTGGGCGACATCATTCGCTCGGTAAACGGTCAGGAAGTGCGTTCATCAACCGAATTGCCATCGCTGATTGGCTCAATCGCACCAGGTAAAGAAGTGGTGTTGGGCGTGTGGCGCAACGGCGAACAAAAAGACATCAAAGCGCAATTGAACGTGCTCAACGAAGGCACGGCAAACCCAGCCAGCAACAGTGAACCGAGCAGCAGCCAAAGCGAAAGCAGCCCTGCGTTTAGCGTGGGCAACACAGGCTTATTTTTGGCGGCAAGCCATGTCAATGGCACAGCCCGTTTATTGGTTGTGAAAGCCGAACAACAAGCGGCACGCATCGGTTTGCGTGCGGGCGACAGCATTGAAGCCGTGAATATGCAAGCAGTGAGCGATGAAGCCAGCTTCAAACAAGCGTGGGACAAATCGCCTGCGAGCGTGTCTTTGTTGGTGCAAAGACGCGGCAACACCATTTTCTTGGTTTTGAACAAATAAGGTAAAACACCATGAGCATTTCTTTGGCACGCGGCGCGGTGATGGCGGATGTGGCGGCTTACACTTTAAGCGATGAAGAAAAACAGCGTTTGTGCGACGCAGCCATCGGCGGCGTGATTTTGTTTCGCCGCAATTTTGAATCCGTGGCGCAACTGAAAAATTTGGTTGCTGAAATCAAAGCCTTACGTACTCCCGAATTGATTGTGGCGGTGGACCACGAAGGCGGACGCGTGCAGCGTTTCATTGACGGTTTCACCCGTTTGCCAGCGATGCGTGCTTTGGGCGAAGTGTGGGATGCGCAAGGGCAAGATGCCGCCTGCACTCAAGCCGAGCAAGTCGGTTGGGTTTTGGCAACCGAGTTGGCAGCGTGCGGCGTGGATTTATCGTTTACGCCCGTGTTGGATTTGGACTGGGGACAATGTTCGGTCATCGGCAATCGCAGTTTTCACGGCGACAGCCAAGTCGTTACCCAACTAGCCCTTGCCTTGCAACGCGGTTTGCAAAAAGGCGGCATGAAAGCCTGTGGCAAACATTTCCCAGGGCATGGTTTCGTGGAAGGCGACAGCCATTTGACTTTGCCACGCGACACGCGCACCTTTGATGAATTGTGGCAAGACGATTTGCAGCCATTTCAAGCACTTGCCGATTCAGGCATGGCGGCGGTAATGCCAGCGCACGTGGTGTACGAACAAATTGACAGCCAGCCAGCAGGTTTTTCGCGCGTTTGGTTGCAAAACGTGTTGCGTGAAAAAATCGGTTTTGACGGCGTGATTTTTTCTGATGACATGACCATGGAAGGCGCGGTCAGCGCAGGCGGCATCAAACAGCGTTGCGCTTTGGCGTTTGAGGCGGGTTGCGACATCGTGTTGGTGTGCAATCGCCCTGATTTGGTGGACGAATTGCGCAACGATTTTGTTGCGCCCAACAACCCCAACTTGGCGGCGCGTTGGCAATACATGGCTGGCACGCTGTCGCCAGAGCAAGCCAGCGAAATCATGCAAAGCAACGAATTTCAAGCGGCACAAGCCATTTGCCAACAATTATCTAGCCCGAAAGACACGCAAAACGGCGTGAAAGTGGGCGAAGCGTTTTAATGATGCCGTCTGCAACCGAAGTCGTCTTTTCAGCTTCGCGAATCAGACCTCTTTCAAGCGCAGACGGCATGATTTTCGCAGTCAAACAAGTTCATTTGAATGACTGTATTTTTCATAACTTCATAGAGGATAAACAATATGTTTCAACAAGTTAGCCATTATGCAGGCGACCCGATTTTGGGTTTGGTAGAAAAATTCAATCAAGACACGCGTGCGAATAAAGTGAATTTAGGCATCGGCATTTATTTTGACGAAAACGGCAAATTGCCCGTTTTACCCAGCGTGATTGAAGCCGAGCAAACACGAGCTGCCGCCAGCCCTGCCCGTTCTTATTTGCCGATGGAAGGTTTGGCAGAATACCGCAGCGCGGTGCAAGCATTATTGTTTGGAAAAGACAGCCCAGCCCTTGCCGAACAGCGCGTTGCCACCATTCAAACCATAGGCGGTTCGGGCGCATTGAAAGTTGGTGCAGACTTTTTAGCACGCTGGTTTGCAGGTTCAAAAGTCTATGTCAGTGACCCAACTTGGGACAACCACAAATCGATTTTTGAAGGCGCAGGCTTTGAAGTTGGTACTTATCCCTATTATGACGCGGCGACTGTGGGCGTGAAATTTGATGAAATGTTGGCGTTTTTCAAAACTTTAGCCAAACACAGCATCGTTTTATTGCACCCTTGCTGCCACAACCCGACAGGCGTGGATTTGACGCAAGAACAATGGAATCAAGTGTTGGCGGTGGTTGCCGAACGCGAACTGATTGCCTTTATGGACATCGCCTATCAAGGTTTTGGCGACGATTTAGAAGCCGATGCTTACGCGATTCGCCAAGCGGTTCAACTGGGTTTGCCTGTGTTTGTGAGCAATTCTTTTTCCAAAAATCTGTCGTTTTACGGAGAACGCGCGGGCGGTTTGAGCGTGGTTTGTCCAACGCGTGAACAAGCCGATTTGGTGTTTGGACAACTCAAATTCACCGTGCGTCGCATTTACTCTAGCCCACCATCGCACGCAGGCAACATCACCGGAGCCGTGATGAACACGCCGAAATTGCGTCAAATGTGGGAAGGTGAAGTGGCACAAATGCGCGACCGCATTCGTTTGATGCGCCAAAAATTGTACGCCGCTTTAAGCGAACGCCTCCCTGAACGCGATTTTTCGTATTTCATCAAACAACGCGGCATGTTCAGCTACACAGGTTTGTCGCCTGAACAAGTACAGCGTTTGCAAGACGAATTTGCCGTGTATTTGGTTGGCACAGGTCGCATTTGCATCGCGGGTTTGAACGAAGGCAATATTGATTACGTTGCCCAGTCGTTTGCCGAAGTTTTAAAATAAGCCACAATCTGCGGCTCAAATGAATAAAAACCTTGAAAGCACACACTTTCAAGGTTTTATTTTATCGGTTGCCGTCTGCTGATTGCAGACGGCATCTTGTCTTCAAAACAAATTAGAACAAAGCATCGGTGCTGTTTTCTTGCGCTGGCGCAGCGTTGCTTCCTGCATTATCAGGCGTTGCCTGACGCGGCGAGGTTTGCACTTTCGGACGTGCTGGGCGCGGTGCAGTGCCGCTGTTATCCAAATGCACCGAACTGCTTGTACCTTGTTGTTCTTTCAAAAAATATTCGCCGTTGCGCAACACGATGCCAGACGGCACTTTCATGCCTTTCGCCGACTTACCGTTTAATGCATAACGCATATATTCCACCCAAACAGGCAAGGCAATCGTGCCACCAAACGCCGATTTACCCATGCTTTTCGGCTTGTCAAAACCGATATAAACCGATGTAACCACATCAGGATTAAAGCCCACAAACCAAGCGTCTTTGCTGTCGTTGGTGGTACCCGTTTTGCCTGCGATGTCCGAGCGTCCCAGCGACAAAGCCGCACGCGCCGTACCGTGTTTCACCACGTCTTGCATCATTTTGTACATCACATAAGCATTACGCGGGTCGATGACTTGCGGCGCATTTTCGCCTGCCACCAAAGGCTGCATTTGCGCACGCAAACGCCCTTGCCCATCGTAAATTCTGTCAATCACATACGCCGAAACTTTGTAGCCACCGTTCGCAAACGGCGTATAAGATTCCGCCATTTGCAAAGGCGTTGCCACGCCTGCACCCAAAGCCATAGACAACGACGCTGGATGGTCGGCAACTTTAAAACCAAATTTCTGAATGTATTGCTGGGTATACGGCACGCCGCTTGCCATCAGCAAACGAATCGACACCATGTTTTTAGATGCAGTCAAAGCCTGACGCATGCTAATCGGGCCTGCGTATCTGCCGTCTGCGTTTTTCGGATTCCAGCCGCGGAACGACAAAGGCGCATCATTGATGATGGTTGCAGCCGTCATGCCTTTAGACAAAGCCGCCGAATAAATGAATGGTTTGAACGATGAACCAGGTTGGCGTTTCGCTTGCGTGGCGCGGTTAAACGCCTTGCTGTGGAAATCGTAGCCGCCCACCAAAGCACGAATCGCGCCCGTTTTCGCATCCACCGACACAATCGCACCTTGCAATAAAGGCTCTTGCACAATGCGCCAGCCCTCGCCTGCGCGACTCAAACGAATCACCGCGCCTTTGCGAATTTGTTCGTCGCCCATTTTGCTGTTTAACAAAGCCGAACGTGCCGAACCCATTTGCGCAGGTGTCATTTTGATTTTTTTACCGTTGTTCAGCTGAATCGTGATGCCTTTAGATTTAGACGCGCTCACAACCACCGCCGCGCTCATGCCGTCCACATCATAAATGCCCGACAAATATTGCCCAACGGTTTCGTCCACATCTTCCGCTTCTACTTTGCTCAAATCCAAATAATTTTCCGCGCCACGATAAGTGCCGCCCGTGCCCATGCTGCGCAAAGCGCGACGCAAAGCAGCGGTTGCCACTTTTTGGTTTTCGGTGTTCACGGTTGTGTAAACACGGAAACCTTTTGAATACGCGTCTTCGCCGTATTTGTCATACATTTCTTGACGCGCCATTTCCGCCACATACAAAGCACTTTGGTCAATTTTTTGCACAAAACGCTCGTAATGCAACTCTTCTTTCAAAGCTGCATCGCGTTGCTGCTGGCTAATCATTTTCAGCTCTAACATATTGTTTAATATGTATTCTTGACGCAATTTAGCACGTTCTGGGTTCACAATCGGATTAAACGCCGATGGTGCTTTGGGCAAGCCAGCCAAAATCGTGGCTTCGGCTAAAGTGAGTTTTTTAACGGGTTTATTGAAATAAACTTGCGCGGCAGACGTGAAGCCGTATGCGCGTTGTCCCAAGTAAATTTGATTGAAATACAATTCCAGAATTTGGTCTTTAGTCAGCGTTTGTTCAATTTTATACGCCAACAAAGCCTCGTTGAATTTGCGAGTGAAGGTTTTTTCACTGCTCAAATAGAAGTTTTTCGCAACTTGTTGAGTAATCGTACTCGCGCCCGATTCTACGCCACCAGCCGTTATGTTGCCGACAATCGCACGCGCCACGCCCATCACGTCCACACCCCAGTGTTCGTAAAAGCGTTTGTCTTCCGCCGCAATCACCGCGTCTTTCAATACTTTCGGAAAATCTTGGATTTTGGTGAACGCACGACGCTCTTCGCCATACATGCCGATTAACTTGCCGTCTGCAGAATAAATCATCAAAGGCATTTTAGGCTGATAGTTTTGCACGGCTTCTAAAGATGGCAAACGCGGATAAGTCAATAAAATGGCAATCGCCACCAAACCCACCGCAAATAAACCCAAGCCAAAGACCAAGCCAACGAAGGTTGTGATAATTTTTTTAATCATATTTGAATCAGTAAGTGCCATTTCTGGCATTAAATCAAGTAAAATCTGTTTAAATTTTATTAAGCTACCTGCATAATGCAGACGGCATTAAACATATATCGCCATTATTTTTCAGCCAAGCAGGAAGATGATTATGCGTTTTGGTTTTAAAAAATCTCAAAATAATCAATTAAATAATACACTCAAACGCCAAGCAATCGGCATTGATTTAGGCAACGATGCTTTGCGCATTGTCCAACTTGCGGGGCGTAGTTTAAACCAAATTCAGCTAGAAAAACACGTTATCAGCGCATTCGCGCAAAATATCGTCAAAAATAATCGCATCAATGACTACGAAAAGCTCACCGAAATCCTGCAACAAAGCGGTAAAACGTTTCATTACAAAGGGCAAAACATTATTACAGCTTTGCCGAGCAATCAAGCAGTTTTTGAAATCACGCCCCTGCCCGACAGCGAAGCGGACGATTTAGACGAATTTGCCGAAGCGCGTTTGAGTCGTTTGTTGCCACACAACGACATCAATTACGACCATCAATTATTCGCGTCTGAACACAAAAATCAGCCAGCAGAAATTTTGTTGGTGGCGGCACGACAAGAAGACGTGGACGCGCGCATTGAGTTGTTTGAAGCGGCAAATATTCAGTTGGCTTATTTGGACTTGGAATGTTTCGCCCAAGCCAACGCTTTTTTCTACTGGCAAGAAAACGATGCGCCGCATTTGGCGCACGCGCCGTTTGCCAGTGTGATGATACGCGACAACAGCATGCAGGCGATGATTTTGTGTGCAGGCAAAATCGTTTATCAGCAAGAGTTAGCTTATGGTTATCAGCAATTCGCCGAATTATTACAACAGCATTATTTTTACAGCGAACAAGAAGCGCAAATCATTCTGCAGACGGCATCGCGTTCACAAGATTACACGCCGCAACTACACAGCTATTTCGCCCGCATTTCGCAAGAAATTCGCCGTTTTTTGCAGTTTTACCACACCAACCAACACGAATTTGGCGAAGTTCAACAAATCGTTTTATCGGGCATCGGTTCGCGCGAAGCAGGTTTGTGTGAATATTTAAGCAGCGAAATCAATATCCCAGCTGCTTGCGTGCACCCGATTAGCTGCTTGCCGTCTGCACAACATCTGCCGCAACACGAAGCCGCCGCCCTAACCATCGCCTTTGGTTTGGCATTGCGAGGATTAAGCGAATGAAGTTAATTAAAATCAATCTCTTGCCTTATCGCGAAGCGCAAGAAAAACACAAAAAACAACAATTCAAACAATTGCTGTTGGCGGCGATTTTGCTGGCACTCATCGCCACCCTTGCCGCCTATTTGGGTTTGAATCACGTTTTAAACATTCAAACCCAGCGCAACCGTTTCATTGAACAAGAAAACCAAAAATTAAGCAGCCAACTCAAAGAAATTCACGCACTCAAAGCCGAAAAAACCGATTTTCTGGCACGTAAAGAAAAAGTGGAAGCCTTACAAAATCAGCGTTTCCAAGCCGCACGCATTTTGGACACGCTGAACGCGTTCACGCCCAACCGCGTTTATTTGCACACGCTCACGCCCGACCCAGCCCAAGCCAACGCTTATTTATTGTCGGGCAAAGCACTGGACGATACACAAATCGCCGAGCTGATGCGCGTGTTGCCCAGCACAGGTTTATTTGAACAAGCGCAGCTTGCCAACATCAAAAAAGACCAAAACTTACAAGACTTTACCATCAATTTAACGGTTAAAACTTCAGCGGCAACGGCAACACAAGCAAGCGAAAATCAAGCCAGTGCGCAGACGACAAGCGAGGAGCAGCAACCATGAAAAAATCATCTTATCGCTTGGATTTCAATAATTTACACAACAGCAGCATACGCCTGAAATTCTTGCTTGCCGCCGCGCTGTTTGCGGGCGTGTTCGGCGTGCTTTATCTGTTGTTGCTACAAACGCCTTATCAAAAATTGCAGACGGCATATCAGCAAGAAGCCGATTTGAAAAACCTGTATCAGCAACAAAGCATACAATTTGCCAGCTTCAATACCCTGAAAAAAGAGCTGCAACAGTTGCACCAAAACTTTGACGACTTGCTCAAACAATTGCCAACTGAAGATGAAATTCCGAATTTAATCCAAGAGTTGCATCAAGCCGCCTCACGCAACCATTTGAGTTTAAACAGCTTAACGCCCTTGCCGTCTGCGCTTGATGAAGCCGAACAAACGGTGCAAACCTTGTCTTATCAGCTTTCCATCACGGGCAATTACGCGCAAATCAGCCAGTTTGTGCGCGACGTGGGGCAGCTGCAACGCATCATCACGCTGGATAATTTGCAAATTCAAAGCAACGAACAAGGTTTGCTGACGCTGTCGGCGCGTGCCAACACTTATCGTGCCCAAATTCAAGCTGCGCCTGAATCGCCAGCAAGCCACACCAGCGATGCGCCAGCCGAACAGTCGCCCGAAAACGCTGCGGAGGGTCGCCCATGAAACACGCCTTCATCGCCTTGTTCGCCCTATCGCTCGCCGCTTGCGAAGCGAATTTAAGCGAGTTGCAACAAGAGTTAAACCAAATGCGCCAAGAAGCCAAATCGGTGCAAGCCGAAGCCATGCCGTCTGCGGTTGCAAACGTGCGTTACCAAACACCGAATATGCCTGCGCTGTCGGCGTTTGACCCGCAACGCGTCGGCATTTCGCCAGCTGCGCCAAGCGTGCAAACCGCCAGCGACAGTTCTGCGTCTGCACCGAATCACGCGCCCGAACAAGGCGATGTCGCAGCCAACGGCGCAGCTCAACCAATGAAATACCTTGGCTTTTTGCAAAACGGTTCACAAATCAAAGGTTTTTTGGAAATGGCGGAACAGGTTCACGAAATTCGCGTGGGGCAAACTATAGGCGAACCGCCAAGCAAAATCATCGCGATTAACGCCGAAGCTGTGATTTTAGAAGAGCGCGTGCCGATTGCCGATGGCGTGTGGGAAAAACGGCGCAAGCGTTTGCCTTTGCACATTGCCGCCGATACGCCCAGCCCTGCCGCGCCAGCGCAAACTCCAGCGCAACCCATTGATTAAGGAAACACCATGAACACGATTTTTCGCTTTCGTCCGATTCATCTTTTGCTTGCCGCTTTGGTGTTGCAGACGGCAAATGCGCAAGGCATTCAGCCAACGCCCGATAGTTTAGCAAGCGATAACAGCGTGCCGTCTGCACATTCCGCCAACCCTGAAATCGCCCACGAAACCGTGTTGGACTTTCGGCGTGGCAACCGAGCGAACGGCGTGAAAAGCGGCGTGGTGGAACTGTTTGCACCACATTTTCACGGCGAAGCCAAAATGCAGCGCGAAAGCGACCGCCTGATTATCACGCTGCCCAAGCACACGCTACCGCCGCAACAACAAAAGCATTTGGATGTGAGCGAGTTTGCCACGCCCGTGCGCCAAATCATCATGCAGCCTTATGGCAAAGACACGCGCGTCATCGTGCGCACAACGGGTTTGTGGGACGTGCAAATGCACAATCAAGCTGGACGCTTGCGCTTTGAAGTGTTCGCGCAACAGCCACAAGCCGCCGCAGACGGCATCAGCACCAAAAACAAAACCTTTTCTGGCAAGAAAATTTCTTTGGATTTTCAATCCATTGATGTGCGCGTGATTTTGCAAATTTTGGCGAAAGAATCGGGGCTGAACATCGTTGCCAGCGACAGCGTCAGCGGCAAAATGACTTTAACCTTAAAAGATGTGCCTTGGGACCAGGCTTTAGATTTGGTGTTGCAAGCGCGTAATTTGGATATGCGCCGCTCGGGCAACATCATCAATGTCGCGCCGCGCGATGAGTTGCTCGCCAAAGATAAGGCAAATTTGCAAACTCAAAACGAAATCAATCAATTAGGTGCGTTGTTTTCGCAAACCTTTCAACTCAAATACCGCAGTGTGGAAGAGTTGCGCAAAGTGTTGCAAATTGAACAAAACGCAGCCAACAGCAGCCGCGGCGGCGTTTTGAGCAATCGCGGCAGCGTGGTTGCCGACCCGCAAACCAACACGCTGATTGTTACCGACAATCAAAGCGTACTGGCGAAAGTGCAAAAACTGGTGGAACAACTGGACACCGCCGCGCGTCAAGTGATGATTGAAGCGCGGATTGTGGAAGCCAGCGAAGGCGTGTCGCGCGATTTGGGCGTGCGATTTGGGTTTTCGGGCGTAACGAATAACAACGCGTGGGGCAGCAATTTGACAACGGCGCAAGCCAACCGCACCGCCCACAATGCCTACACCAGCGGCACAGTCAACAACATCAATTACACGCTCAATCCCAACATCAACCTGCCTGTTGCCGCCGCAACCAGCAGCATCGCACTGATTCACTCGATTTCATCGGGCGCGCTCGGTTTGGAGTTGGCGGCGCAACAAGCGGAAAACCGCGCCAAAATCATTTCCAGCCCACGCGTTTTGACGCAAGACCGTAAAGAAGCCGTGATTGAGTCGGGCACGGAAATTCCGTATGAAGAAGCCACTTCCAGCGGCGCAACTTCAGTCAGCTTCAAAAAAGCGGTTTTGGGTTTAACCGTGAAACCCAACATCACGCCCGACGGGCAAATCATCATGGAAATCAAGGTCAATAAAGACTCGATAGACAGCAGTTGCAACGCCAGCGAACCGTGTATCAACACCCAACGCTTGCACACCAACGCGATGGTGGAAGACGGCGGCACGCTGGTTTTAGGTGGCATTTACGAAGAAAACAGCAGCAACTCGGTGCAAAAAGTACCGCTTTTGGGCGACATTCCGCTGCTGGGCAATTTGTTTAAATACCGTGCCAAAAGCGAAGGCAAAAAAGAATTGCTGATTTTCATCACGCCGCGCATCGTCAGCCACACGGGCGCGAATCAAAGTCAGTTTTTGCCGTATTAAAGGCAAAACAAATCGCGATGCCGTCTGCAACTGAAAGAACTCCCGTAGCGCAGACGGCATCTGTTTTCATTTTTTCAGATAAAACAAATTGATATGAACACTTTTCACAGCAACACTCATCGTCATTTCAGCCATCGCAGCAACTGGTTACGCGCAGGCGTTTTGGGGGCAAACGACGGTTTGATTTCCACTTCTGCCCTGCTGATGGGCATGGTTGCCGCGCGACCCGACACCCACACGCTGCTTTTAACCGCTTGCGCCGCTTTGGTTGCAGGCGCGGTGTCGATGGCGGCGGGCGAATACGTTTCGGTTTCCAGCCAAAGCGACACCGAGCAAATGGATTTGCGCGTGGAACAACACGCCCTAACCCACTTTCCCGATGACGAGTTGGCAGAATTGACGCAAATTTATCAAGAGCGCGGTTTGTCGCCCGAGCTGGCGGCGGAAGTTGCCAAACAATTGAGTGCGCACGACGCTTTGGCGGCACACGCGCGTGATGAAATCGGTTTGAGTGACACGCTGGAAGCCAACCCTTTGCAAGCTGCGCTGGCTTCGGCGGCGGCGTTTTGTTGTGGCGCGGTGTTGCCGCTGTTGGTCGTGTGGCTAGGTTCGGCGGCGTATTTAATGGAAGCACTCGCCATCAGCACGGTTTTGGGTTTGGCGATTTTGGGCGCGGTGTCGGCAAAACTCGGCGGCGCACCGATGCTTCGCGCGGTGTGTCGCGTTGTGTTTTGGGGTGTGATGGCCATGGCGATGACCGCCGCCATCGGGCATTTGATGGGCGTGAATGTGTAGTTTCACATTTGCCGTTTAACCAAATAAAAATGCCGTCTGCAGTTAAATCAAACCGCAGACGGCATCTTTTCAAACTTATGGCAAATGCTTATTTTAAATCAAAGCATTAAGCCTTGCCAAAGTAAAGTTCAAACCCAATTATTTGCTAGCAGCAGATGCTTCAGCTTGTGCGCCAGCAGCGGCGTTTTCGCCCCAAGCAGCTGGGTATTTGTAGCCAGCGAAACGGGTTTTCGCGTATTTTTTGAACTCATCAGAGTTGTACGCCGCGCTAACATCTTGAACCCATTTGCTGTCTTTATCAGCCGTGCGCACAGCCGACCAGTTCACATAAGCGTAGCTTGGCTCTTGGAACAAGGCTTCAGTCAATTTCATGCCTGAAGAAGTGGCGTAGTTGCCGTTCACAATCGCGAAATCCACATCTTGACGGCTGCGTGGCAATTGCGCTGCTTCCAATTCTTTGATGTCAATTTTCTTAATGTTCTCAGCAATATCGGCTTTTGATGCTTTCAATGGGTCTACGCCGTCTTTCAATTTAATCCAACCCAATTCGTTCATCATCACCAAAGCGCGCGCGAAGTTAGACGGGTCGTTTGGTGCAGAAACGGTTGAACCTTCTTTCACTTCGTCCAAAGATTTCAATTTACCAGGATACAAGCCCAAAGGTGCGGTTGGCACTTGGAAGGCTTCAATCAAATCCAATTTGTGTTCGGCTTTGAAGTTGTCCAAATAAGGTTTGTGTTGGAACACGTTGATGTCCAATTCGCCTTCTGCCAAAGCCAAGTTTGGACGAACGTAGTCGGTAAACTCCACCAATTTCACTTTATAACCTTGTTTTTCCAAAGTTGCTTGAACTTGGTCTTTCACCATGTCGCCAAAATCGCCAACGGTTGTACCAATCACGATTTCGGTTTTTTCAGTGGCAGCAGCTGAAGCGGCAGCTTCTGACGCAGCCGATGCTGCAGACGCTGCGGGTGCTTCTTGTTTTTGACCGCCACAAGCCGCCAAAGCCAACACCAATGCGCTCAATGAAAAGGTTTTTGCTAATGTTAATTGCATCATATGCTCCTTCAAGTTTGACAAAAAATAAATAACAAGTGTGTGATAGTCGCTGATTGTGCCGTCTGCAGACGGCATCAGCACGGTTTATTAACGTTTATCCAATTTGCGTGCCAAAAAATTGCCCGTGCTTTGCATGATAATCACCAGCAACACCAACACGGCAACAATAAACACAATCACTTCAGTTTGATAACGATAATAGCCATAACGAATCGCCAAATCGCCCAAACCGCCGCCGCCAATCATGCCCGCCGCCGCGCTATACGACAGCAAACCAATCGCCAACACTGTGATGCTCGACACCATACCCGCCCGCGCTTCATTGAGCAAGACTTTGCGGATAATCGTAAACGGTGTTGAACCCATGCTAATCGCCGCTTCAATCACGCCTTTTGGCACTTCACGCAAATTCTGTTCCACCAAACGGGCGAAATAAAACAAACCCGAAACGCTCAAAACTAAAGATGCGGCAACAGGGCCGATGGTGCTGCCGACAATCGCGCGCGTTACGGGAATCAGCGCAATCATCAAAATCACAAAAGGAAAGGCGCGCATTAAGTTCACGATATTGTTCAAAGCAAAATGCAGGCTTTTGCGGTAATACAGTTGCTGCGAACCCGTAACAAACAAGGCAACGCCCAACAGCGTGCCGAAAATCGTGGCGAATGTGGTTGATAAGCCCACCATCACAAAGGTTTGCCACAAGGCTTCCACAATTTCGCTTTTCATGCCCGAAATGGTTTGCCAACCTTGTTGCCAAGTCAAATCTGCCATCTCAATCCTCCTTAATCAATTCTTGCCCGATTTCGGATTGAGCAAAAATCTGCCCGTCGCGCACTTCCACCACTTCCAACAATCGCCCTTGATGCAACAAAGCGGCGCGGTCGCACAAGCGGCGCAACACGCTCATTTCGTGGGTAACAATCACAATCGTTACATGAAAGCGTTTGTTGATGTCTTCCAAACACGCCAACACGCTGCGTGTGGTCGCTGGGTCAAGCGCGGAAGTCGGTTCGTCCGCCAAAATCACTTTTGGGCTGGACGCAAGCGCACGAGCGATGCCGACACGCTGTTTTTGTCCGCCCGACAACTGCGCTGGAAAATGTTCGGCACGGTCGCTCAAACCGACAATTTCCAAACATTCCGCCACACGCGCTTGAATTTTATCGTTGCTCCAACCTGCAATTTCCAAAGGAAACGCCACATTTTGGGCAACGGTTCGGTTTGCCAACAAATTGAATTGCTGAAACACCATGCCGATGTTTTGACGCGCTTGACGCAATTCGCCAGCAGACATTTCGGTTAAATTTTTGCCGCCCACCAAAACTTTGCCTGAATCGGGGCGTTCTAATAAATTGATGAGACGCAATAAAGTGGATTTGCCTGCGCCCGAGTAGCCCATTAAGCCAAAGATTTCGCCTTCGCGAATCTGTAAACTGGTTGGCTCAACCGCATGAAACCAGCTTTTGTCGCGGTTTTGAAAACGTTTTGTAACTTCTTCTAAAATAATCATACAACACCAAACAAGAAAGCCCGATGCGCAAGCGCACAACGGGCAACAGCGAGTGTGCTTAGCTGTTTTTTCCGCCCGCAAGCTGTGCAAATCGGCGTTACGACAAACTCGGTATTAAACGTTACTCTAGTCAAAAGGTCAAGAATTTTGCGTTATTTTCATAGAATAAACGGTTATTTGGCGGCGATGCCGTCTGCACTTTGCTGCGTGCGAGGCAAATCTTTATTTCATTGCCGCGCTCAAAGCATTGACGTTGTAGCGATACATGCCAACGTAAGTGCTGGCTGCGCCGCTGCGGCTCAATGCGTCTGAATACAATTTGCCGCCGATTTTGCTGCCTGTTTCTTTGGCAATTTGTTGCACCATGCGCGCGTCTTTGATGTTTTCGGCGAACACGGCTTTAATGCCTTGTTTTTTGATTTGATTGATAATGTTCGCCACTTGTTTGGCACTCGGTTGCGCTTCGCTGCTCACGCCTTGCGGTGCTAAAAAAGTGATGCCATAACGCTTGCCCATGTAAGCAAAGGCATCGTGTCCTGTCAGCACTTTGCGTTTGGCAGATGGCACGCTGGCGAATTGTTGCTTGGCGTAGTTGTCCAGCGCGGTCAATTCTTTTTGATACGCACTCAAACGTTGCTGATAATAGGCGCGGTTTTGTGGGTCGGTTTTGATTAAAGCCGCCGCCACATTGTCGGCGTATTTGTGCATCAAACTTGGGTCTTGCCAAACGTGTGGGTCAAAACGTCCGTGGTCATGGTCGTGTCCATGCGCGTGGTCGTGATGATGTTCGCCCGCGCTCATTGCCTTAATGCCAGCCGCCGCTTCGGCGTAATTCACTTTGCCCTGCTTCACGGCGCGCACCACGTCGCCATTTTCCAAACCCAAACCGTTTAACAAAACCAGTTTTGCCGAACGGATTTTTTTGATGTCGCCAGAAGTCATGTGGTAAGTGTGGGTGTCTTGGTCTGCGCCCACCAAATTCGTTACCTCCACTTTGTCGCCGCCGATTTGCTTGGCAACATCGCCCAAAATGCTGAACGAACTCAACACAGGCAAAGGTTCTGCCGCCACCGCCGCCGACACCGCCACTGCCAACACGCTGAACATCATTTTTTTCATTGTTTCACTCCCATTCCATATTCAAAAATCATCGTCTGCTATCGCCACGTTTCACGCGCAAACTGCAGACGGCATCAGTGTTGCAAATGTTTGCCGCGACGCAAGTAACGCACCAAAACGCCGCTTTCCCACGCAAAAATAATGGAAAACAGATACCACGCACCGCAAAACAAAATAATCGCAGGCCCAGACGGAATTTCAATGTGATACGACACCAACAAACCCGCCGCGCCGCACAGCAAAGCAAACACGCTCGCCAAAGCCATCAAACGCCCCATTTTTTGCGTCCACAGTCGCGCCGTAATCGCAGGCAACATCATCAAACCCACCGCCATCAGCGTGCCTAAAGCCTGAAAACCCGACACCAAATTCAGCACCACCAACACCAAAAAAATCAAATGCCACAATGCGCCGCGCCCTTGCACCGACTGCAAAAACAAAGGGTCGATGCTTTCCATCATCAACGGTCGATAAATAATCGCCAACACCACCAGCGTTACCGAAGCAGAAATCGCCACCAGCTGCAAAGCAGGCAAATCCACCGCCAAAATCGAGCCAAACAACAAGTGCAACAACTCAATATTGCTGCCGCTCACGCTCACCAGCAACACGCCAATCGCCAAACTGGTTAAGTAAAACGCGGCGAAGTTGGCATCTTCTTTTAAGTTGGTGAAACGGCTAACCAAACCCGCCAGCAAAGCCATCAGCAAACCTGCCACGAAGCCGCCTGCACTCATCGCGGGCAAACTCAAACCACCCAGCAAATAGCCCACCGCTGCTCCAGGCAACACCGCGTGTCCCAAAGCGTCGCCGACCAAACTCATGCGACGCATTACTAAAAACACGCCCACAGGTGCCGCCGACAAAGCCAAAAACACCACCGATGCCAAGGCGTAACGCATGAACTCAAATTCGGCAAACGGTTCAATCAAAAGTTGGTAAATATTCATGATTTTTCAGCTAAATGCCGCCAGTCCTGAGCTTGTCGAAGGGACTGCAGACGGCATCTGTTATTCTTGTTATTCACATTCATTTTCAAGGCACATGCAAAACCTTGCTCATTCAGCTGCAGACGGCATCAGTTCGCACACCAAGCCGCCGCTTCAAAATGGCTCATCGCTTCATTGCAGCGTTTCAAATAAGTGTCGCACAACACCTCTTCCGTCTTGCCAGCCGCCACTTTTTCACGCGCCACCAACAGCGTTTTGCCAAAATAAGCGCGCACTTGCTCATAATCGTGCAACACCGCAATCACCGCCAAACCATCTTGATTACACGAACGCAACACGTCCAACAGCTCATAAGTGGTTTTCGCGTCCACCGCGTTAAACGGTTCATCTAACAGCAAAAATTTGGCATTTTGCGCCAACATTCGGGCAAACAACACGCGCTGAAATTGTCCATTAGACAAATGAGCGATTTGACGTTCTGCAAAATCTGCCATGCCCACGCGTTCTAAAGCCTTCATTACACGCGTTTTTTGCGCCTTGTTCACGCGTCCAAAAAAACCGATTTCATACCACAAACCCATCGCCGCCAACTCAAACACCGTCATCGGTTGGCTGCGGTCGATGTCCGACTGCTGCGGCAAATAAGCGATTTCTTCGCGTCGCACGCCGTGTAAACACACTTTGCCCGTATCGGTTTTCAGCAAACCCATGGTCGCCTTGAGCAAAGTAGACTTGCCCGCGCCGTTTGGTCCAAAAATCGCCCACATTTCGCCCTTGCCAAAAGTCATGTCAATGTGATGCACCGCAGGTTTGCGCTGATAGCTCACGGTAACATTGTCCAACACAATATTCATGCAACCGCCCAAAAATACACGCCCCACAACACAGCCAAAGCCAAAACAGCAATCAGCAAACGTTGCCACACGCCTGTTAATAAAATATTCATTCAGCAATAAAAGAGACAGCCTAAGCTGTCTACATGGTCAAAAACGAATGAATGATACTTTATAACATCTATTTTGTACAGCCAAAAGCCTTTATAATGCACACTTTTACACAGATTTCAGCCATGACCGAGCCACTACTCAACGAAAAAATCAACACTGAAACCGCCAAAATCGCATGGAGCGAATTGCAAACCCATTTCGCACGCGGCGCAGCGGTTTATGTTCACGCCGATTTAGACCTCATCGCCACCGCACGTTTGTTCGCCGATGACGACAGCAGCACCGTCGCCAAACTGATGCAACAAGGGCAAATTCACTTGGTGAGCGAAAGCCAAGCCGCCGAGTTTTATCAAAACAATCAGCAAATGTGGGCTGTGGTGATTGCGCCTTGGGTTCTCATACAAGAAGTTAAATAATCACAATAAATCAAATAATTAAATAGAATATGCCGTCTGCACATGAAAACGCAGACGGCATCTTTCGTCATTCAGTACCCAAAATCACAACAAAGCGTCTATTTGCAAAAATTTCGCTGCATCTTGTGCGTCTATATTTGGCACATACGGCATCACACCCAACAAAGGAACGGATAAATATCTTTGTAAATCAGCTAAATAATCATCTACGCGGTGCGGATTTGCCGACAACACATTCGCTACCCAGCCAACCAAAGGCAAGCCAGCCGCTCGAATCGCCTGCGCCGTTAATAAAGCATGATTAAGGCAACCCAATTTCATGCCCACCACCAAAATCACGGGCAATTGTTGCTGCTGCACCCAATCGGCAAAACTGACATTCGGCGTGAGCGGCGTGAGCCAACCGCCCGCCCCTTCAATCAATAAATAATCCGCCTGCGCCGCTTCTTTCAATGCCGCCATTTTCTGATTGATTTGAGAAATATCCAGCGTCAAACCCAAATCGCGTGCCGCCAAATGTGGTGCAGTTGCCTCGGCAAACGTGTAAACATTGTGCATTTCATAAGGCAAAGCGCAACTTGATGCCGTCTGCACAGCCAACACGTCTTCGTTTTGCCCAGCAAGCGCGCCCGAAGCCACAGGCTTAAAGCCCACAACACGCTGGTTTCGCGCCGCAAAAGCGTGCAACAATGCCGCCGTGCAAAAAGTTTTACCAACTTCGGTGTCTGTGCCTGTGATAAAAAACGCTTTTGTCATCAAAAAATCCAGTGCAAAAATCGCAAAACCAACAAGCTGAACAAAGCCGCGATGATGTCGTCCCACATGATGCCAAAACCACCGTGCAAACGTTCATCAAACCAGCGAATCGGCGGCGGTTTGACCGCGTCAAAAAAACGAAACACCGCAAACGCCAACAACCACCAGCCCAAACTCAAAGGCACAAACGCCAACACCAACATCATGGCAACGATTTCGTCCCAAACAATGCCGCCATAATCTTCTACGCCCAATTCACGTTCGCACACATTGCAAACATAAACGCCAAAAACAAATAAAATAAAGCATAAAAATGCCAAATACCAACCCGAAATGCCTAATGAAATGCACAAATAAGCCAAAGGCAAAGCGGGCAAAGTGCCAAACGTTCCTGGTGCTTTCGGTGCCAAACCCGTACCAAAACCAAAGCCCAAAAAGCAAATCGGTCTTTGCCACAACCAAGCAAAAGTTGGCTGAAACGCAGTTTTTTGTTTCACTTTAATCGTTTCCAAAATGGTCAAATCCTTGTTTATTCAAAAATATTTCTTGCTGATTTTCATCAAAAACACGCACGCCAGAACCTTGCTCAATTGTGCCGATTTTGCTTAATGACAAATTGAGTTGCTTGCCTAATTCGATGATTTGATTATGTTTATCCGCCGAAGCGGTAAACAATAATTCGTAATCATCACCCCCAGCCAACACGCATTCCTGCCAAAGTGCAGACGGCATGCTTGTTTTCAGTTCAGGCAAAGTGGGAATCTTTAATAAATCCAAACGCGCAGCCACGCCCGACGCTTTGGCGATATGCCCCAAATCTTGTAACAAACCATCAGAAACATCTTGCGCTGCGTTCGCCAAATTCAGTAAACCTTGCCCCAAAGCCACACGCGGTTCGGGCAAATGCAAAGCATGTTCACATTCAGCCAGCCATTCATCAGGCAAAGCCCACTCGCCCAAATGATGTTTTAAAGCGGCAGCCGCCAAACCCAAACGCCCAGATACCCAAACATCGTCGCCAATTTGGGCATTTGAACGGCGTAAACCCTGCCCTGTTGGCACTTCGCCAATGATGCTGACATTAAAAACTGCCTGCTCGCCGCGCGTGGTATCGCCACCAATCAAACTGATTTGATGTTCCCGACAAACCCGAAACAAAGCCGCACAAAACGCGTCTAACCATGTTTTATCCAACTGAGGCAATGCCACGCTCAACATTATCCAACGTGGTTTTGCCCCCATCGCCGCCATGTCCGACACATTCACCGCCACCACTTTATGCGCCAATAAATCAGGAGCAACATCAGCAAAAAAGTGTCGCCCAGCCACCAGCATATCGCTGCTCATGCACAAATCAAAGCCAGCACGCGGTCGCACAATCGCCGCATCGTCGCCTATTCCAAGCACAACCGAATTGTCAGACGGCATATTTTTCAAATAAGTTTTAATAAAATCAAGTTCCTTCATTTTATTGCCTATTTTTCTCTATTTTTAGCACAATACGAGCGCACCATAACACAAAACCCCGCCAAAAGCGGGGTTTTCATCAATCCGAAAACGGTTTGCTTACCAAGCAGTATAACCGTGGATGCCAGAGCGCGCGCCTGGGAACCAGTGGTTATCTTCAGCAGGACGTTCGCCTTGACCAGCTTGACCACCAGAAACTTGAGTTTGAACCACGCTGCGGATTTTCACATCTACGCGACGGTCAGGTTCGATACAAGCAATCAAAGCAGCACGTTTTTTGGCTTTTGATACTTTTTTGCCCATAGAAGCAACTTGTGCTTCACAAGTAGCAGTTTGCTGAGCTTGAGATTCGCCCAAACCAACAGCAGTAATTTTCGCAGCAGGAACGCCTTGACCTACCAAGTAGTTCGCTACAACAGTTGCACGGCGAGCAGACAACGCTTGGTTGTAAGACTCTGAACCCATAAAGTCAGTATGACCTTCAACACGTACAGACTCAACGTTAGACTGAGCCAAACGAGCTGCCAAGTTGTTCAAAGTTTGAGCTGCTTCTGGACGCAAAGCATCTTTGTCAAAGCCGAACAAAGTTTTAGCAGACAAAGCAACAGTTTCATCAACATAAGTTGGCGCAACTGGCGCAGCAGCTTGCGCATCGCCACACTCTACGCGACCTTGAGTTGCTTTATCAAAATAAGCATTTTTCCAGCATTCGCCATAGTTATTGCGAACGATTTCATGAGATTCACGGCTTTGAGTATAACCATGTTTGGTATGTGGCTCACTTGCTGCCAAAGCATTAGCAGAAGCCAACGCTGCAACAATCATTGCACCTAATTTAAGCTGTTTGGTCATTATTATTCCCTCATCAAAAGATTGTTATGCAAAGACTTTTTATCGTCTTTACCACTCACAATATAACAGGCTCACAGTTATAACTGTGCAGTTACTTACCTTCAGGCATCAACTATAAAAAAACCGTTGCCAACTGTCAATAAGCAAACTGACTCAGATAGCAGCATACTCGCCCGCTTCCTAGTCGCTAATCATGCCGATTTTTCTACACTCTGTCATGCTTTATGTTGTTTTTTGGGGCAATAAATTTATTTTAGTTGCACAAATGCAACAAATCCACATCAGTAGCGCCTATCGGTTCGCATGAAATGATTACAACAAACAATTCAAATCATGCTTATGCCACACATATGCTATGCTTGGCAAATTTTTATCCACGCTCGCGCCCAGCAAACAGCATTTCATTCAAAAATAAAAACAAAAAGGTTTAATCTCAATCATGAAATTACAACAATTGCGCTACGCTTTAGAGGTTTATCGCCACAATCTCAACGTTTCCGACGCAGCCGAAGCCTTGTTCACTTCGCAACCTGGAGTTTCCAAGCAAATTCGTTTGCTGGAAGAAGAGTTGGGCATTCAGATTTTCATTCGCAGCGGCAAACGAATTGTGTCGGTGTCGCAGCCTGGCAAAGCGGTTTTGGAAATGTCGGAACGGATTTTGCACGACATTCAAAACATCAAAAACATCGGCAAAGAGTTCACTGGACAAGACAACGGTTTACTGACGATTGCCACCACCCACACGCAAGCGCGTTACGCATTGCCTGATGTGATTGCGCGTTTTGTTCAGCAATATCCGAAAGTTAGATTACGGATTCGTCAGGGCAATCCTGAAGAAATCGCACAAATGGTTGCCGATGGTGAAGCCGATTTTGCGATTGCAACTGAAACTGTGAATTTAGAAAGCGATTTACGCAGCATTCGTTGCGCCAGCTGGAATCACGGCGTGGTTGTGCCAGAAAATCACCCTTTGCTGGCTTTAGACGATTTGAGTTTAAACGACATCGCGCAATATCCTTTAATCACTTACGAGTTTGCGTTTAATTCGGGCTCCAGCATTGCGCGCGCTTTTCATCGCGCAGGCATTTCCGAACCAAATATCGCTTTATCGGCAGCGGATACGGGCATATTGAAAACCTATGTCAAACTTGGTTTGGGCATCGGTTTGATTGCGCAAATGGCGTTTGACGAAGGATACGATGACGGTTTGCGTTTGATTGATACTTCTCATTTATTTGACCCTTCACACACCAGCATTTTATTGCGTGCCGACACTTATTTGCGCGGCTATATTTATGATTTTATTAAGTTGTTTAATCCAGAGCTAGACAAAGAACGCATCGACCGCTTGTTGTATGAGCCGTTTGTGGAAGACTATTCTATTTGAATGGATAGGCGATTTAAGTGTTTCGCATCAAACAAAAAAAGCAGGGTTTTCCCTGCTTTTTCCATTTTATTTTGACAATTTTTTTACCGTCAAACTGCAGACGGCATCAGACGATTTGTCCATATGAAGCCACCATATCTTTTAAAATTTGTGGTTGCAACAAACGAATGTGTTTGTGTTCCACCACAATCAAACCTTCTTGATGAAATTTAGATAAAGTGCGGCTCACAGTTTCCAGTTTCAAACCCAAATAACTGCCGATTTCTTCGCGCGACATGCGCAAAATAAAGTCGTTCGCCGCAAAACCACGTGATTGCAAACGTTGCGACAAATTCAGCAAAAACGCCGCCAAACGCTCTTCTGCACGCATATTGCCCAGCAACAACATCACGCTTTGGTCGCGCACAATTTCCTTACTCATCATGCGGAAAAAGTGCGTTTGCATACTTGGAATCTGCTGACTCAAGGCTTCCATATGCGAAAAAGGCAACTCGCACACTTCGCTGTCTTCTAAAGCCACCGCATCACAATTGTGGGTGCTGGAACAAATGCCGTCCATGCCCACTAACTCGCCCGACATAAAAAAGCCCGTTACTTGGTCGCGCCCGTCTTGGCTGGCAACAGCGGTTTTGAAAAAACCCGTGCGAATGGCAAACACCGAATGAAATGCTTCGCCCGTGCGGAACAAATATTCGCCTTTTTTCAGGCGACGACTTTGTTTAATCACCGCGTCCAGCTGCTCAAATTCGGTTGTTTGTAAGCCCATAGGCAAACACAATTCGCGCAGTGAACACGTTGAACACAGCGTTTTCAAAGGATGTAAAGGAATGTGTGCTGCCATAAATTTGCCTTTTTGTTGCGCCCTGACTTCATAATTTGCTGAAATTGACTCAAATCAAGGCATATTCGTTTATTTCGTGCCATTCTAACAAATTAAAATAAATTTGACGAATATTAAATTTTTACCCAAAACGAGAACACACCATGAACACCAACTCACACGCTTTCGCGGAATTTGACCGCGATTTAATCGCGTCTTTGCCTACAAACGGCCCGCGTTACACCTCTTATCCCAGCGCCGACCGTTTTCATCACGATTTCACCGAGCAAAGCTACCACGCCGCGCTTGCCGAGTTCAAACAACATTCGCCCAATGCGCCTGCGTCTTTGTATGTGCATATTCCGTTTTGCAACACGATTTGCTACTACTGCGGCTGCAATAAAGTCATCACTAAAGACACCAGCAAAGCCGATGTTTATTTGACTTATTTGGAAAAAGAATTGCGTTTACTCGCGCCACATTTGCAAGGCAAACGCCCACTGGCGCAGCTGCATTTTGGCGGCGGCACGCCCACTTTTTTAAGCGACGCGCAGCTCAAAAAAGTGATGAACATGATTCAAGAACATTTTGAGTTTTTGCCCGACGGCGAGTATTCCATTGAAATAGACCCGCGCCGCGTGAGCCGCGAAACCGTGTTTTTGTTGCGCCAACTTGGTTTCAATCGCATGAGCATCGGCATTCAAGACTTTGATGAAAAAGTGCAGACGGCAGTCAATCGCATTCAGAGTGTGGACGAAACCGCCAGCATAATTCACGCCGCACGCGATGCAGGTTTTCAATCGATTAGTGTGGATTTGATTTACGGTTTGCCACACCAAACCCTTGAAAGCATGAAAAAAACTTTGGCAACCGTGTTAAGTCTCGACCCCGACCGTCTCGCGCTTTATCACTATGCGCACCTGCCGCACATTTTCAAACCACAACGCCGCATCGACACCGCCGCCGTACCAAGTAGCGAAACCAAATTAGACATTTTGCAATACGCCGTGCAAACCTTGCAGACGGCAAACTACGTTTTCATCGGCATGGACCACTTCGCCAAACCCAACGACGAACTCGCCATCGCGTTGGAACAAGGTTTATTGCAACGCAATTTCCAAGGCTATTCCACTCATGCCGAATGCGATTTAATCGCCATCGGCGTTTCCAGCATCGGCAAAATCGGGCAACACTATGTGCAAAATGAACGCAATTTAGAAGCGTATTATCAAGCACTTGACGAAAACCGCCTGCCCGTTATGCGCGGCTATACCTTAACTAAAGACGACCAAATTCGTCGCGACATCATTCAAGATTTGATGTGTCGTTTCGCCCTGAATTTCGCCGACTATGCCAACCGTTTGCCACAAGATTTCGCCGATTATTTTGCCGCCGAATTACAAGATGCTGCCCAAATGCAAGTGCAAGGTTTACTCACTTTAGAAGCGGACCGTCTTATCGTGAGCAACAAAGGACGTTTTCTGATTCGCAACATCGCCATGCTGTTTGACTATCATCTGCGCCATCGCGAAACCCGTGCTCAATATTCGCAAACGGTTTAACACCCAAATAGATGCCGTCTGCAAAACAAAAGCCCTTGCAAAAACAAGGGCTTTCTTTATTTGATACACAATCAAAACAAGCGATTAAGATTTTTTCGCTTTAGCTTTTTTAGTAGTTTTGCTTGATTTCGCAGCAACTTTTTCCACTTTGCAATAACGCGTTACGATTTGGTCCACGCGCTCTTGTTTGCCGTTCACAACACTAACGCCCGACACAAACAACATATTGCCGTCTACTTTATCCACATTGCTTGCGTCCGCCTTACCTGCAACCCAAGTTACGCGACCATCAGTAAACACATTGTCTTCTTTTTCATCTAACACGCGGAACAAATTAGAAGAAACTTGCTGACCCGCCTTCACTTGCGCCACCACAACGTCTTTGCCTTGGAAGCCATACATCACGCTCAATTTGTCTTGACCTTTATCGCCACAAACGTAGTTCACTTCTTTTTTGCCATCAATATTATTCACTTGTGCCACGCGAACTTGTTTGGTTTGCGCTTGTGCAGTTCGAGTTGGCTCGGCTTTGCGTTCTGGTTTAGAAGCAGAAGAACACGCCGCCAAAGTCAAAGCAGCCAAAGCAATCGGAGCGATGGTTTTCAAAGTTTTCATAATGTTTACCCCTTCGTTTCAAAGATGAAAAAAATGGCTAATCACAGCCAAACGTGTTTACACCATAACAAAGAAAAACACTTTTGTCGCATTTTCCCGCCACTTTTCGCTACATTTCATTACAAAATACCGCTAAATCTTTATTTTTTAACCGAATATAAAAACGTAAAAGCCATTCAATTTAAGTTAAATTATGCAAAATTGTTTTCATTTATCGCCAAATCCAACCTTAAACGGCAGACGGCTTCGCCTACTTTTATCGCCTTGTTTATTCTATTTACAAAATCAAATCATGCTTTTTAACACGCCATTTCATTTTACATTTTGCTGGTTCACATCAAAAACATTCTCCAACCAAACCAAATCATCAAAGTTCAAACAACGAAGACCAAAAGCTGAAATCAAAACTGAAAAACTCAAAGCTAAAGCAAAAAACCTGCATTGCAATCGCAACACAGGCTTTTCTAAACTGGCACGCCCACGGGGAATCGAACCCCGGTTACCGCCGTGAAAGGGCGATGTCCTAACCGCTAGACGATGGGCGCGGATAAAAAGTTTTCTGGCGCACCCGGAGCGATTCGAACGCCCGACCCTTTGGTTCGTAGCCAAATACTCTATCCAACTGAGCTACGGGTGCTGTGCAAGAAAGATTTGAATTATAGTTAGCGAGCTATTTTCTGTCAAGCGTTTTGCTGATTATTTTCTCAAAAAAGGCTAAAATACGCGCTTTGCTTTGAATCATAAGAAAATAAAATGCGCACAAACTCATCAGCTTCACGCTATCCCGACTTGCAGACGGCATTTTCGCGCTTGAATCGTGCGGTTGTGGTGTTGGATTTGGAAACCACAGGCGGCAATTTGGGGCAAGACCGCATCACCGAAATCGCGTTTTTGCGTTTTGATGAAGATGGCGCGCACGCGTTTGAATCTTTGGTGCAACCCGAACAAAGCATCTCGCCGTTCATCACGCAATTAACGGGCATAGACGATAAAATGTTGGCAAACGCGCCACGTTTTGCCGAACTTGCGCCGCAACTGTTGCCACTTTTGCAAGGCGCGATTTTGGTCGCCCACAACAGCAAGTTTGACTACAATTTTTTGCGTTACGAATTTGCCCGCGCAGGCATTCATTTCGCCGCGCCCGCTTTGTGTTCGGTGCAACTATCGCGCAAATTATTTCCACAATTTCATAAACATAGCCTAGAAAGCATTATTGAACGTCATCAAATTGCTGTGCAATCGCGTCATCGGGCGATGGCGGACGTGTGCGCTTTGGCGGACTTTTTGCAACTGGCTTGCCAACAACATGGCGCAGATGCGTTTGAAGCGCAAGCGCGCGCCTTGATGTCGCCGCCGATGCCGCCTGCGTTTATCGCTGAATCGCTGCAACAGCAACTTTACGCGCTGCCCGATTCCGCTGGCGTGTTGTTGTGGCAAGACAAACGCGGCGACGCTTTATTTTTAAGTAACCACGACAAAACCTTTCGCGAAGCGGTGCAACTTTTGCACCAAAAAAGCGCGTGGCAACAACACATTGCCAGCATTCAATTTTTCGCCAGCGCAGGCGCGTTACACGGCATCAAAATCCAAGCGAAACTGGCGCAACAACACGGTTTACACGCCGAAAAAATGCCGTCTGCAGACGGCAAAAGCTATTGCGCGGTACGTTTTGTAGCGAACGAAAACGGCGAATTAAACGCCAAAATCATCACCTTGCCCAATGGCGTATTGTCGCAAGAGAATTTTGGTTTGTTTGTGAACAAAAAAGCGGCAAAACAAGCGCTGTTAAAGTGGGCAAAACAATACGCGCTTTGCCCGAAAATGCTGGACATTTTGCCTTATACCTTGCCCAAAGACGCGCCCTGCCCAGCCGCGCAAGTCGGAACGTGTGGCGGCAATTGCCAAAGCGCAGACGGCAGGCAACGACAAAACGAAGCCATTAAACGCTTTGCACACGCGCTGCCCATTTACGGTTGGCACAAAATCAGCGCAATGGAAATTGTGGAAAGCGATGCGATTACAGGTTTGCAACACCGCAGCATTTGCGAAAACGGCTTGTTGCGCATTGATGATGAAACTTACTATTTTGATGCTGAACTACCCAAAATCTTAAAAGAAAAGTTCAAACAGAAAGGCAATAATGTTCACATCTTGCGTAACACGTTTTAAAGCAAACGCCAACAAAAATGCCGCCTGTGTGATAATTGTAGGTGGCATTTTGTTTAAATCATTCAAATCGCATCACATTTGACGCAAACGCGCGATGCGGTTGTCCAAACTTGGGTGAGTGGAAAACAGCGAATCCTTGCTCTCACTGGCAATGCCCATCGCCGCCATGTCTTTGGGCAAATGGCTCGCGCCGCCTTTCAAACATTGCAATGCCGCAATCATTTTCGGCGCGCCGACCAGTTTCGCCGCGCCTGCATCGGCGCGGTATTCGCGTTGGCGACTAAACCACATCACAATCAAACTCGCCAAACCGCCAAACACAATCTGCAAAACCATGCTCACCAAAAAATAAGTGCCGCTATTAGACGATTCCGAATCCGAACGCCCCGCCACCACGCTGGCAATCAAGCGCGACAAGAACACCACAAAAGTATTCACCACGCCTTGAATCAGCGTCAGCGTAACCATATCGCCGTTGCCAACGTGTGCCATTTCGTGTGCCAACACCGCTTCCACTTCATCACGCGTCATGTGTTGCAACAAACCTGTACTTACCGCTACTAAAGAGTTGTTTTTGCTCGCACCAGTCGCAAAGGCGTTTGGCTCGGGCGAGGCATAAATCGCCACTTCAGGCGTTTTCAAATCCCATTGTTTTGCCTGATTTTCCACTGTTCGCAATAGCCATTCTTCCAACTCATTTTGCGGCTCGGTAATCACTTCCGCACCCACCGAACGCTTCGCCATCGTTTTAGACAACAACAGCGAAATAATCGAGCCAGTAAAACCAATCACCGCCGAATAAGCCAATAAAGAACCCAGATTATTGGTGTTGCCCGTTAAGCCAAAAATGCTCAACAACACACTGATGACCACCAATACCGCCACATTGGTCAACAAAAAAAGAAAAATACGCTTCACAGTTTGTGTCCTAATGATTTTTTAAGAAAGCCGCCATTGTCGCAAATTTCCACACAAAAATCCGCCTAAATTAAGAAAAGGTTTGCAAAGTTCGCGAATGCCGTTTGCATTTTTTCGTTTTACTGCAGACGGCATTTGATTACTGATTGATTTTCATCCTAAAAATTCTTTAAAAATAAGTAGGCAAATCACAAGCGAAAAATTTCATACTGGCTAATGTCATTGCATTTGCTTTTTGATTTAAAATTTCACACGCTATTTTTACACAAATTGCTTTCTCGTGAATTTTCTCACTCAAAGACTAGGTATTTTATGAAAAACGTTTTTTACATGATTTTTGGTAACACGATAACAACTTTATTTTTATCTCTTGCTCCTGCCACAGCTCTCGCCCATGATATTCCTCTAACTCAAACAGAAGAAAAACAAAGTCCTGCTGAAGCACAATTTTATTTAGGCTTGGAATACTGGGAACAACAAGATTATGTAAAAGCCAAATATTGGTTTGAAAAAGCAGCTATGCAGGGAAATACAGAAGCACAATTTAATTTGGGTGTGTTATATGACCGTGGTTTGGGTACAAAACAAAATTACACAAAAGCGAAATACTGGTATGAAAAAGCGGCGAAACAAGGAGACGATGAAGCGCAATACAATTTGGGCGTGATGTATAACGATGGGGAAGGCGTAAAGCAAAATTACGCACAAGCAAAATATTGGTATGAGAAAGCAGCCATTCAGGGACATGCTGATGCTCAATACAATTTAGGCTGGTTATACAGCAATGGAAAAGGCACTAAACAAGACTATCAACAAGCTCGATATTGGTATCAGCGCGCCGCAGAACAAGGATTGGCGAACGCCCAATACAATATGGGACGGTTATACGCCTATGGTCTCGGCGTAAAACAAGATTATTCTCAAGCGGCATATTGGTGGCAAAAAGCGGCTGCGCAAGGAGTGAATGAAGCACAAAGAAATTTACAGGTACTCAAACAAGCAGGCTATTAAATTGCTCGGTTAATATTCCTTAAACACAAAATGCCGCCTGCGGTTTGTCTAAAACTCGCAGACCCATGCGACTACGCGCAGGGCAAGTGCGGCATTTTCTTTCTTTATTTGCTTCCTTTTCTATTCAGCTCTTTTGGCGAATATTTACAAACACTTCCCCACTCGCAAACGTGTTCGCTGTTTCGTTAGTCAAGTTATTCGCGTACTTGCCCTTGCCCCAACACCACCCATTTTTGTCCTGTTAAGCCGTGCAAGCCGACTGGGCCTCGGACGTGGATTTTGTCGGTGGAAATGCCGATTTCTGCACCCAAGCCGTATTCAAAGCCGTCGGCGAAACGGGTTGAGGCATTCACCATCACGCTGGCGGAATCGACCATGCGCAGGAATTGTTGGGCGTGGCTGTAGTGTTCGGTAACGATGCTGTCGGTGTGGTGGCTGCCGTGGCGGTTGATGTGGGCAATGGCGGCGGGCAAGTCGTCTACGATTTTGATGGCGAGTATCGGAGCAAGGTATTCGGTATCCCAGTCGGCATCGTTTGCCGTCTGCAGTTGCGCGTCATCGGGAAATAAGGCACGCACACCTTGGCACACGCGCAGTTCTACGCCTTTGGCATGGTATTTTTGGATTAAGCTGGGCAACAAGTCTGCTGCACGTTTGGCGTGCACCAACAAGGTTTCCATGGTGTTGCAAGTGCCATAGCGCGAGGTTTTGGCGTTGAAGGCGATGTTGATGGCTTTTTCGGCATCGGCAAATTCGTCTAAATAAACGTGGCAAATGCCGTCTAAATGCTTGATTACAGGCACGCGCGCTTCTTTGGCGATGCGTTCAACCAAACTTTTGCCGCCACGCGGTATCAAAACATCAATCAAATCACTGCTTTGTAGCATCACGCCAACGGCTTCGCGCTCGGTGTGTTCGATGAAACTCACGGCTGCAGACGGCAAACCATTTTCGCTCAATGCTTGGGCGAACAATTGCGCCAGCAAGGTGTTGCTGCGTATCGCTTCGCTGCCGCCGCGCAACACGCAGGCGTTGCCCGATTTGAGGCACAAAGCGGCTGCGTCTATGGTTACATTCGGGCGCGATTCGTAAATCATGCCAATCACGCCCAGCGGCACGCGCATTTTGCCAATTTGTAAACCGTTGGGGCGCAAACGAAATTCGTCCATTTCGCCGACTGGGTCGGGCAAGGCGGCGATTTGGCGCACGCCTTCGCTCATCGCGGCGATGGTTTTTTCGTGAATCGCCAAACGCTCTAACAGAGCGGCATCCAAACCTTTTTGCTCGGCGGCGGCAACATCGGCTTGGTTGGCAGCGATAATCGCGGCGGCGTGTTGTTCTAATAATTCGGCAACGCGCAATAAAACCGCATTTTTGCTGGCGGTGCTGGCGTTGGCGAGTTGGTAATACGCGTCTTTCGCCGCTTGGGCGCGACTGCGAAC
>JAUNMN010000001.1:47494-50195 GCA_030531795.1 Neisseria sp. | reverse complement strand
TGGCGTTGGCGAGTTGGTAATACGCGTCTTTCGCCGCTTGGGCGCGACTGCGAACGTATTCGGTGATGGTGTGCATGATGTTTCTCTGCTGATTAGATAAGACGAAAAGTGAGCGTGTTGTGCGTGGAAAAACGAAATAAAAATGCCGTCTGTGACTGAAAGGAATCCCATAGCGAAGCTATAGGGACAGTTTCAAACTGCAGACGGCATAAGTGGCTTAATCAACTTTTTTAACCAAACGATAAAAGGTTTCGCCATTTTCAATATAACCCAGCTCCACGCGGGCGATTTCGGCAATGGCTTCTTTACCGTCAGCCAAGTCGGCAACTTCCGCTTGCAAGGCGAGATTGCGCACCTGCAAAGTCTGATTTTTCGCTTCTTGCGCGCTGATTTGCGCTTGCAAATTCGCCATATCCGACCAGCCGCCTTTGGCAATCCACAAGTGATAGTGAAAATACACCAATGCGCCGAGCAATACGAAAGTCACCCACTTCATTCGCTAAACCTGCTTATTTCGCCAATTGATAAAACGCGGCTTTGCCAGGATAGTAAGCCGAATCGCCCAACTCTTCTTCAATGCGCAACAGTTGGTTGTATTTCGCCATGCGGTCTGAACGGCTTAATGAACCTGTTTTGATTTGCATACAGTTGGTTGCCACCGCCAAATCGGCGATGGTGCTGTCTTCGGTTTCGCCCGAACGATGGCTCATCACGCTGGTGTAGCGATTGCGTTTGGCAAGCTCTACCGCTTTCAAGGTTTCGCTCAATGTGCCGATTTGGTTCACTTTTACCAACAAAGCGTTGGCAACGCCAGCGGCGATGCCGTCTGCCAAAATTTTCGGGTTGGTCACAAACAAATCGTCGCCCACCAATTGCACCTTGTTGCCAAGTTTTTCGGTTAAATGTTTCCAGCCAGCCCAGTCGTTTTCGTCCATGCCGTCTTCAATGGAAATAATCGGATAAGTGTCGACCAAACGCGCCAAATAATCGGCAAATTCTTCACTGCTTAATGCCAAACCTTCGGCAGATAAATGGTATTTGCCGTCTTTGTAAAACTCGCTAGAGGCGCAGTCCAAAGCGAACACCACATCTTCGCCCACTTGATAACCTGCCGCCTGCACTGCTTCTTGAATCAATTGCAAGGCTTCTTCGTGGCTGTTCAAGTTCGGGGCGAAACCGCCTTCATCGCCAACTGTGGTTGGGAAACCTTTGGCATCACACAATTTTTTCAAAGCGTGGAACACTTCTGCACCGCAACGCAAAGCCTCGCGGAAGGTTTTCGCGCCCACAGGCATAATCATAAACTCTTGAATGTCCAAGCTGTTGTTGGCGTGTGCGCCGCCGTTAATCACATTCATCATCGGCACTGGCATTGCCATCGGGCCTGCACCGCCCAAGTAACGATACAAAGGCAAGCCAGCGTCTTCAGCCGCCGCACGCGCCACCGCCATCGACACCGCCAACATCGCGTTTGCACCCAAATTGCCTTTGTTGTCCGTGCCGTCCAAGTCCAACATGATTTGGTCGATATACGATTGTTCAGACGCGTCAATGCCGATTAAGGCTTGGGCGATTTCTTGATTGACGTGGTTTACCGCGTTCAACACGCCCTTGCCCAAATAACGCGCTTTGTCGCCGTCGCGCAATTCCAAGGCTTCTTTTTGACCCGTAGACGCGCCACTTGGCACAGCCGCACGACCCATCACGCCGCTTTCCAACAACACATCACACTCAACCGTTGGATTGCCACGCGAATCCAAAATTTCACGCGCAAAAATATCCACAATCGCACTCATGTTTGTTCTCCCGAAAAACTACATTTGATTACAGTTTATTCAACTGCAGACGGCATCGCCGTTTCTGATGCCGTCTGCAACACAAAATTCCACAAGAATTATACCATTTATCAAGCAATTCGCGTGTAATCCGTGTGGAAAAAATTATTGAACGCGTGCGCCAAAACTTTCTGAATTTGTCAAATTCTTGTAACAAATGATTTTTACAATAAACGCCATTTCAACACAGTCTACAAAGGAGTTTTCATGCCACAGCGCATTTCCAGCCATTTTGACCAAGAATTAGAACAGGTTCGCAACGATGTGTTACGCATGGGCAAGCTGATTGAACAGCAGTTATACAGCTTATTAAACGCCATGCAGCAAACCGATTTATTGTCTTTGCAAAACATCGCCGATGCCGATTCGCAAATCAACCGTTTGGAATTGGAAATCGACGATGCTTGTCAAACGATTTTGGCGCGTCGCCAGCCAGCCGCCAGCGATTTGCGTTTGGTGCTGACCATCAGCCGCATCATTGTGGATTTGGAACGCATGGGCGACGAGCTGAAAAAAATCGCCCTTGCCGCCCACGCTTTGTTCAACTTAAAACGCGTTAGCCCCAACGCTTTATACGACACTCATCGCCTTGCCAGCATGACCGCGCCGATGATACACCGCGCCCTGCAAGCGTTTAGCAAATTAGACGCAAACGTGTTGCAAGAATTGAAAGAAGCCGACAAACGTTTAGACACCGACTACCGCAATCAAGCACGCACCATCATCACTTATATGATGGAAGAGCCGCGCAACATCGGCGTTTGGGTGGAAGTGATGATGATGAACAAGGCGATTGAACGCATCGGCGACCACGCCAAAAACATCGCCGAACACACGGTTTATTTGGTGCAAGGTGTGGACGTGCG
>JAUNMN010000001.1:0-47394 GCA_030531795.1 Neisseria sp. | reverse complement strand
ACGCCAAAAACATCGCCGAACACACGGTTTATTTGGTGCAAGGTGTGGACGTGCGCCACCCGAAAGACAATCCCAACGCTTAACACTTCGCGTGGAAAATCATGCGAATTTGGGATTAGCCCAAAGCTCAAATGACCCAGCAGCAACTTCATAGACGGCGTGTTTTGCCGTCTTTTTTTCTGGACAAAGCAAGAAAACATTTAACCTAATTTAACCATGCCGTCTGCAATTTGGAGCGCAGACGGCATCGCGTCATTTTCATCGTTTCCCACGCTCAAAAAATTTTTAATTAACTTAATTTTCAAATGATTAAATAAAAATTTCACTTTCTCGTTTCTTGTCATAAAACTGAAATAAAGCGGCGGTAAACTGCTCGCATCTTAACCCAACTTGACATTAGGAGTCATAGAAAATGAAGAAACAAACGGTTTTATGGTCTATCGTGGCACTGGCTTTGGCAGCGTGCGGCGGCAGCAACAATCAACAAGCAGCCACACCAGCCGCGGCAAGCCAAGCATCGGCAGCGAGCAGCGAAAAAGTGGGCTTGGACGTTACAGGCGCAGGCGCGTCTTTCCCACAACCGATTTATGTGCAGTGGGCGCAAGCGTTTTCGGCTGGCACGGGCGGTCGCGTGAACTATCAATCGATTGGTTCGTCTGGCGGCGTGAAACAAATCACCGCCAAAACCGTGGATTTCGGCGCGTCTGATTCGCCGATGAAAGCGGAAGACTTGGAGAAAAACGGTTTGATTCAGTTCCCAACCGTGATTGGCGGCGTGGTGCCTGTGGTGAACATCGAAGGCATTAAGGCAGGCGAATTGAAATTGACGGGCGCGGTGTTGGCAGACATTTATTTGGGCAACATCAAAAAATGGAACGACCCGAAAATCGCCGAGTTAAACAGCGGTTTGACTTTGCCTGATGCGCCGATTACCACGGTTTTCCGTGCCGACGGTTCGGGTACCAGCTTCATTTTCACCACTTATTTGAGCCAAATTTCCAGCCAGTGGAAAGACACGGTGGGCGCGGCGAACACGGTGAAATGGCCAACCGCCGACAGCGGCACGGCTGGCAAAGGCAATGAAGGCGTGGCGACTTATGTTAATCGTGTGAAAAACGCCATCGGCTATGTGGAATACGCTTATGCCAAACAAAACAATATGGCGCACGTTTCTTTGCAAAACCAAGCAGGCGAGTTTGTGCAGCCGTCGCAAGAAACTTTTGCTGCTGCTGCGGACGTGGATTGGAGCAGCGTGCCGGGGTTCAGCTTGGTCTTGACCAACCAACCAGCGCCTAAAGCATGGCCGTTGGCGGCGGCAACCTTTATTTTGGTACACAAACAAGCCGACGATGCCGCCAAAGCCAAAGCAACTTTAGCGTTCTTTGACTGGGCATACCAAAACGGCGACGAAGCCGCCCAAAAATTGGATTATGTGCCGCTGCCTGCGTCTGTGAAAGATTTGGTGCGCCAAGAGTGGAAAAAAGTGAGCGACAAAGAAGGCAAGGCGATTTATTGATTTGAACGCGTTCACCAGATGCCGTCTGCAGCTGAAAGGCTTCAAACTGCAGACGGCATCTGCTAAATAAACAACGGAATACACGCAATGACTACTTTACAAACAAAATTACAGCAGCAACGCCGCTACGATGCTTTGTTTGTCGGCACAACGCGCTTGTTCGCCTTGTTGGTTTTGGCTGGTTTGGCAGGCATTTTGCTGTCGCTGATTGCAGGTGCGATGCCTGCAATGGAAGCCTTCGGTTTGGGCTTTTTGGTTACCGACGAATGGGACACGGTTGCAGGCAAATACGGCGCACTCGCCCCGATTTACGGCACGCTGCTCACTTCGGTGTTGGCTTTGCTGATTGCCGTGCCAGTGAGTTTCGGGATTGCCTTATTTTTAACCGAATTGTGTCCCAACTTTTTGCGCCGCCCTTTGGGCATTTGCGTGGAACTGCTCGCAGGCATTCCTTCCATTATTTACGGCATGTGGGGTTTGTTTGTGTTCGCCCCGTGGTTTGCCGAAAACATTCAGCCGCTTTTGTTGGACTACATCGCGCCGATTCCCGTTTTGGGCATTTTTTTTCAAGGCGCGCCGATGGGCATAGGCTTGTTCAGCGCAGGTTTGATTTTGGCGGTGATGATTATTCCCTACATCGCTTCGGTGATGCGCGATGTGTTTGAAATTGTGCCGCCGATGCTCAAAGAATCGGCTTACGGTTTGGGCAGCACCCGTTGGGAGGTGGTGCGTCATGTGGTGTTGCCTTACACCAAAGCAGGCGTGGTTGGCGGCATTATTTTGGGCTTGGGACGCGCACTGGGCGAAACCATGGCGGTTACATTCATCATCGGCAACACTTTCACCATCAATTCAGGCTTATTCAATTCGGGTGTGTCCATCACTTCCGCCCTTGCTAATGAATTTGCCGAAGCGGTGGATACCTTGCATTTGTCTTCGCTGCTGTATTTGGGTTTGATTTTGTTTTTGATTACTTTTGTGGTGTTGTGTTTGTCTAAACTGATTTTATTGCGTTTGCAACAAAATGAAGGGAGAAAAAATTGATGAACTCATCTTCTTATGCACGCGATGCCGTCTGCAAAGCGCAGACGGCAACAGCCAGCAACCTATCAGGAAAAAACATGAACAGCGTTTACCGTCGCCGCTTAATCATCAACCGCTTTAATTTGACCATGGCTTGGTGCACCATGGCATTCGGTTTGTTTTGGCTGGCTTGGATTTTTTACACCTTATTCGCCGAAGGTTTGAGCGGTTTGAACTGGCAGCTTTTCACACTCGACACCCAGCCCACGGGCATGGCAGGCGGTTTGCGCAACGCCTTGTTCGGCAGCCTGCTGATTACTTTGGGCGGTTTGTGTTTAGGCACACCCATCGGCATTTTGTGCGGCATTTTCCTTGCCGAATTCGGGCGGTACAGCAAACTTGCCGCCGCCACGCGTTTCATCAACGACATTTTGCTTTCCGCGCCGTCTATCGTGATTGGTTTGTTTGTCTACGAAATCATGGTGGCACGCCAACAGCATTTTTCAGGCTGGGCAGGCTCGCTGGCATTGTCTTTATTGGTGATACCCGTTGTGGTGCGCACCACCGAAAACATGTTGCGCCTTGTGCCAGACAGCTTGCGCGAAGCCGCTTACGCCTTGGGTACGCCCAAATACAAACTGGTCGGCATGGTAACGCTCAAAGCCGCCAAAGCAGGCGTATTAACAGGTATTTTGCTGGCGTTTGCCCGCATCGCAGGCGAGACCGCGCCGCTTTTGTTCACCGCGTTCAACAATCAATTTTTCAGCAGCGACATGAACAAACCCATCGCCAACTTGCCGAATGTCATTTACCAATACGCGATGTCGCCTTATGACGATTGGCACGCGATTGCGTGGGCAGCGGCACTCATCATCGCCTTAACCGTGTTGGCAGCCAACATCGCCGCCCGCGTGATTGGTGGCAAAAAACATTGATATTGCAATAGATTAAAAGGAAGAAATCACATGACAGCCAGCTTAAGCGTACGCCAGTTTAATTTCTACTACGATAATTTCCACGCTTTGAAAAACATCAATTTGGACATCGCCGACAAAAAAGTAACCGCCTTCATCGGTCCGTCGGGTTGCGGCAAATCCACTTTATTGCGCACTTTCAACCGCATGTACGATTTGTATCCGAATATGCGTGCCGAAGGCGAAATTCTGCTGGACGGCAAAAACATTCTCGATGCCGATACCGATTTGAATTTATTGCGTGCCAAAGTGGGCATGGTGTTTCAAAAGCCCACGCCCTTTCCGATGAGCATTTACGACAATGTTACTTTTGGCGTGAAGCTGTATGAAAAATTGAGCAAAGCCGAGTTGGACGAACGCGTGGAATGGGCGTTGCAAAAAGCCGCTTTGTGGAATGAAGTGAAAGACAAACTCAAACAATCGGGCAACTCGCTCTCGGGCGGTCAGCAACAGCGTTTGTGCATCGCCCGCGCCATCGCCTGCCGCCCCGAAGTGTTGCTGTTGGACGAACCGACTTCCGCGCTCGACCCAATTTCCACGGCTTATATTGAAGAGTTGGTCAGCGAATTGAAAAACGACTACACCATCGCCATCGTTACCCACAATATGCAGCAAGCCGCCCGCGTGTCGGACTACACGGCGTATATGTATTTGGGCGAATTGGTGGAAATCGGCGAAACCAAACAAATTTTCACCAACCCAAGCAAACAAGCAACCGAAGACTACATCACGGGTAAATTCGGTTAAACAAACAATTTCACGGCAGGCAAACCAAACGTTTGCCTGTTTTTTTGTCGCTTGCCCAAACAAATGCCGTCTGCACCTGCGGAACAATTCTACAAGTGCAGACCCATGCGACTACGCGCAGGGCAAGTGCGGCATCTTTTCGTTTTCAATCAAACCATTAGAATAATGATGAATTAACGATGATAGTTCGGCGCTTCTTTAGTGATTTGCACATCGTGAACGTGTGATTCGCTCATGCCAGCCGAGGTGATTTCCACAAATTCGGCTTTTTCGTGCATTTCTTCAATCGTTTTGCAGCCCAAATAGCCCATGCTTGAACGCAAACCGCCCACGATTTGATGAATGATTTGCACAATCGGACCTTTGTATGGCACGCGACCTTCAATGCCCTCTGGCACATATTTGTCGGCACTTTCTTGTTTGTCTTGGAAATAGCGGTCGTTTGAACCTTGGCTCATCGCGCCCAAAGAACCCATGCCACGATACGATTTGTATGAGCGACCTTGATACAACTCGATTTCACCAGGGGCTTCGTCTGTGCCTGCGAACATGCCACCCAACATCACGCAATCCGCGCCAGCTGCCAAGGCTTTTGCCACATCGCCCGAGAAGCGAATGCCGCCATCGGCAATCACTGAAACGCCCGTGCCTTTGAGTGCTTCTGAAACATTGTGAATCGCGGTTAATTGTGGCACGCCGACACCAGCAACGATACGCGTGGTACAAATTGAACCTGGGCCGATGCCTACTTTTACCGCGTCTGCACCTGCCGCCACCAAATCACGCGCCGCAGCAGCAGTCGCGATGTTGCCGCCGATGACTTGCACTTGCGGATAATGCGTTTTCACCCATTTCACGCGGTCTAACACGCCTTGGCTGTGTCCGTGTGCGGTGTCCACCACAATCACATCCACGCCAGCTTCAACCAATGCTTTCACGCGTTCATCGGTGTCCGCGCCTACGCCAACCGCCGCGCCCACGCGCAAGCGACCTTCAGCGTCTTTGTTGGCATTTGGAAATTCGGTGTTTTTGATGATGTCTTTAACTGTAATCAAACCTTTGAGTTCGTCTTGTTCGTTTAACACTAAAACGCGTTCGATTTTGTGTTGGTGCATGATTTCGCGCGCGTCTTCCACGCTCGTGCCTTCGGCAACCACCACCAAATCAGCGCGTTTGGTCATAATCGCTGAAACAGGCAAATCCAAACGTTTTTCAAAACGCAAATCGCGGTTGGTTACCAAACCCACCACTTTGCCGTTTTCTACTACAGGCAAACCCGACATTTTGCGTTTGCGTTGTGCCAACATTTGCAATAAATCGCCGATTAACACGTCAGGCGTAATCGTTACAGGGTCTTTCACAATGCCGCTTTCGTGGCGTTTGACTTTTTCCACCGCACGCGCTTGCTGCTCGGCGGTCATGTTTTTGTGAATAATGCCGATGCCGCCTTCTTGTGCCATAGAAATCGCCAAACGCGCTTCGGTTACGGTGTCCATCGCGGCAGACAATAAGGGCAGATTTAAAGTGATGTTTTTGGTTAAAGGAGTTTTGAGACTAACGTCTTTAGGGAGAATTTGAGAATGTGCTGGAACAAGCAAAACATCGTCAAATGTGTAGGCTTTTTCTACGATACGCATGATGGCATTCAACTTTCAGATTTGGGGTTAAATGCACGCTATTGTAACATGATTTCATTTGCTTGCCAAACCATGCCGTCTGCAGACGGCATCGAATCGTCATTCGGCGTATAATCGCGTTTTTTCTGTTCAACTCGCAGCCATGTCCGACTTCAATCTCGCTTTATTTTTGAAAAATCTGCCGAATTTACCTGGCGTATATCGTATGCTCGATAAAGACGGCAAGGTTTTGTATGTGGGCAAGGCGGTGAATTTGAAACGCCGCGTCAGTCAGTATTTCCAAAAAAACGACCATTCGCCGCGCATTCGTTTGATGATTAAGCAAATTCATCAAATTGAAACCACGGTTACGCGCAACGAAGCTGAAGCCTTGATTTTGGAAAACAATTTTATTAAGGCATTGTCGCCCAAATACAATATTTTATTTCGCGACGATAAAAGCTATCCTTATTTGATGCTCACGGGGCATGAGTTTCCGCAAATGGCGTATTACCGCGGCACACTGAAAAAAAATCATCAGTATTTTGGACCATATCCCAACGGCTACGCGATTCGCGACAGCATTCAGATTTTGCAAAAAGTGTTTCAGTTGCGCACTTGCGAAGACAGCGTGTTTGAACACCGCGACCGCGCGTGTTTATTGCACCAAATCAAACGCTGTTCCGCACCTTGTGTCGGGGCGATTTCGGCGGAGGATTACGCGGCAACGGTGCAAGAAGCGACCACGTTTCTCAATGGTAAAACCGCGCAACTCACCCAAACTTTGCAACACAAAATGCAGCAAGCGGCGGCGAATTTGCAATTTGAAGAAGCGGCACGTTTGCGCGACCAGTTGCAAGCACTCGGTGCAATTCAAAGTCAGCAATTCATTGACAGCAACAATCCGAACAGCCCCAACGACATCGACATTTTGGCATTGGCAAGCGCGGCGGAGACGGTGTGTATCCATTGGGTTGCCATACGTGGCGGACGACACGTTGGCGACAAAAGTTTTTTCCCCAGCCACAACGATGGCGACAGCAGCCCCGAAGAATACGCACAAGCCTTTGTCGCACAACATTATTTAGGCAAAGCCAAACCCGACATCATCATCAGCAATTTTGCGGTAGACAAAGTGTTGCAGACGGCACTGCAAGAAGAGTTGGGCAAAAATATGGCGTTTATCAACAAGACTTTAGGTGAACGCAAAGTGTGGCTGACGATGGCGGAACAAAACGCCAAGTTGGCGATTGCCCAAAAACAAGGACAAAATCAGCAACAAGGCGAGCGTTTGGCACAATTAGCCGAAATTTTGGGCATGGATGCCGACAATCTGCAGCGTTTGGAGTGTTTTGACATCAGCCACACCCAAGGCGAAGCGACCGTTGCGTCTTGCGTGGTGTACGACAGACAAGCGATGCAAAACAGCGAATACCGCCGCTACAACATCACCACCGCCAAAGCAGGCGACGATTACGCCGCGATGCGTGAAGTGTTGACCCGCCGTTACGGCAAATTGCAAGAAGCCAAAGATGCAGGCGAAAACGTGCGTTTTCCCGATGTGGTGTTGATTGACGGCGGTAAAGGACAAATCGGCGTGGCGGTGGAGGTGTGGCAAGAATTGGGGCTGAACATTCCGCTGATTGGCATCGCCAAAGGCGTGGAGCGCAAAGCAGGTTTGGAAGAACTGATTTTGCCCTTCACAGGACAACAATTTCGCCTGCCGCCACACAGCCCCGCCCTGCATTTGTTGCAAACCATACGCGACGAATCGCACCGCTTCGCCATCACAGGACACCGCAAAAAACGCGAAAAAGCACGTTTCACTTCATCGCTCAACGACATCGCAGGCATAGGCAGCAAACGCAAACAAGCCCTGCTCTCCCGCTTTGGCGGTTTGCGTGGCATCAGTGCCGCCAGCATAGACGATTTGGCACAAGTAGACGGCATCAGCAAGGCACTCGCCGAAAAAATTTACCAGTATTTTCATTGAGTTGTATACGAACATAAAAATGCCGTCTGCAGATTGTTTTTCAAACCTGCAGACGGCATTTGTTACCTAAAACCTCTTATTTCTCACTAAAAGCGTTCATTTTTCGCTAAATAACGCCATTTACCTACAGGCAAACGCCCTAACTTCACCCGTCCCATGCGAATGCGTTTTAAGCCAATCACGCGCAAACCGACCAATTCACACATACGGCGGATTTGGCGTTTTTTGCCTTGTTTCAACACAAAACGCAGCTGGTCTTGGTTTTGCCATTCCACTTTGGCAGGGCGCAATTTTTCGCCGTCCAAACTCAAACCGTGATTGAGCAGGCGCAAACCTTCCGCCGACAGATTACCCACCACGCGCACCAAATATTCTTTTTCGCTCTCGCTTTTGTCGCCTATGAGTTGCTTGGCGATGCGTCCATCTTGAGTCAACACCAGCAAACCGACCGAATCGATGTCCAAACGCCCAGCAGGCGCAAGTCCTTTTTTGTGGTTGTCGTGATAGACAATGCGGCTGTCATCGCCGTCCCAATGGTTTTCAGGCGTAATCAACTCAATCGCCGCCTTATAATCTTTTTCAGGTTGTCCGCTGACATAACCCACTGGTTTGTTTAATAAAATCGTTACCCTTTGCGCCTGTGATTCGTGGGCTTTTTTGTGCAAATCAATGCGGTCGCTGGGCAACACCTTCTGCCCCAACACCGCCGTTTGCCCGTTCACGCTAACCCAACCTTGCTCGATATACGAATCCGCTTCGCGACGACTGCACAAACCGAGTTCCGCCATGCGTTTAGACAAACGAATTGCTTCTTGCGTCATATTTTATCCATTTGTTTTATTTAATATTTTACCAAGCTGTCGTCTGCAGACGGCATGGCACATCACAAAATCACCTGCTGATACACCTTCTCTTCCCTTTCGGCATACTTCACCACATCGGCAATCACGAGTTTCTTCACGGCATTAGCCAAGGTTGCCATAAAGTCGTAATCGGGTTTACCGTTTTTACTTGGCAAACTGATGTTGAGTTCATCGGCATCTTTAGCGTAAAAATTGCGGGCGTAGCTAAATTGCCCTGCGTTGGCGACTTTGTGAATAGCGGTTGTCAAAAACACCGCCGCATTCGGAGCTAATTTATCGCAATGCACCACGGCAACATGGTCATCTGCACCGTAAGCATAATTGCGGTATTTCGCCGAACCGAACATATCAATGGTTACAGTATTAGCGTTGAACACTTCCACCTGATTGCCGATAAAAGCTGAAATGCCTGTGTCGGCTTCGCCAGCAGTAACAAAAGGCAAATCGCCTGAAATTCTGTCCGCACTTTTTAGGCGTTTGCCCCTTGTTGCTTTGCCAAATAAATTTTCTAGATTATATTTATACCAATATAACTCATTGATTTTATTACGTTTTACCCCCCCGATTTGCTTAATAATTCATCAAATTGGGCAAGTGCCATTTTCTCTTCGTCTATCAAAACATAATCGGATAAACCCGTAACTTGCAGATAAGTTTGCAGCTCGCGCAAGCGAGATGCTTGCAGCTCGTACACGAAATTTTCCATAAAGTCAAAGGCAATTTGATTATTTTGATAAGGAAGCCAAACTTCAATTTCTCTTGCACTGGCTCGGTTAAATTTGTTGCCATAATTAAATAATCCTGCCGTTGCACTTCTGAAAACCGCAACAAAATAGCGTAACGGTTTTTCAGTCCAGCATTCTTTATCAAAAGGATACATTCCTTGAACGTGAGAATAGCCAATAAAATCTTTGGGTTGATAAAAAATGCTGTCTGACGTGGTCGTATCGCTAAATGTGATGATACCGCCGTTTTCTGTCGGTTTTAAATCTACCCAACCGCCAATGCCATTGTCTAAACTAGAATTAACAACAACAGGCGTGTTGCCTTTGGTGGTAAATAAATCACGATTGGTTAAACCGTAATTTTTAGTCGGTTGAATGTGAAAAAGTTCACCCACTTTCACTGTCTTAAACTCGCCCCCATTTGCTAAAAATGCCTGCTCCATTTCCAGCAAACGAGAGCTATCTACTTTCCCTGCGTGTCGTCCTTTTTCAACAGTTGCGACACTTCCCACGCCAAATAATCCGCCACGGTCTTTTTAAAATCGGCAAGGGTTGGCTTGGTGTCGATTTTTTTGTGTTGGCTGAAATTCCAGTCATTGCCGTTAAGGGTAATAAAATCTTCCACATAAATGTCGTCCAAATTCCACAAGTGCGGTGAAACTTGGGCGTTTTTGCCTGCTTTGTAGATTTTCAGCATATCGGCATAACGCTCGGTCGGGTGGTCAATTTCGCTTAATGCACGCTCGGTGCGTTTGTAGCCGTCGTTAGAAAAATCAATAAATTTGACAGGCACTTGCACATCGTGCGGCGTGTGGGCTTCAAAGATGTAAATGCTGGTCTGCACGCCTGCCATCGGTTGAAATAGATCAGTCGGCATTTTAATCGAAGCTAACAAGCGGTGAGATTTGAGGATTTTTTGGTTAGTCGCCACCGCTTTGCCCGAGCCTGCCGAGTCTTGAATAATAATCGCCCCTAGCCCGCCTTTTTCCATTTTTTCTAAGCCATAAGCGATAAACGGCATTCCGTTTTCTTCAAAGGAAAAAGGCGGATTGAGCAACACACGGTCGGCTTTGAATGCGGTAAACAGGCTATCGGGGCGGTTAAAGGCGCTGCCTTTTTCAATATTACTTGAACCGTCGCCGCGCAAAATCATATTGGTTGCCGCCAGCGTGTACATTTCCGCATTGAGTTCCACGCCCAGCAATTGCGATTTTTTCACTTGCTCAATCAGGGCATTTGCCTGCGTGGTGCCTTTGCCGAATTGGCGTTCAGCATCGTCTATCATCAATTCCATTGCCGAAATCAAAAAGCCTGCTGAACCTGTGGCTAAGTCCATCACTCGATTTTTGGCGGTGATGTTCAAAATTTGTGCCATTAATTTGGTTACATAAGGCGGCGTTAAGACAATGCCTAATTCTTTGCCGTCGCCCAAAGCGTATTTTAAAAACTCGGAATAGAGTTCGCCCATAATGTCAATATGTCCGCCGAAACCGTCAATGGATTTGAAAATGTTTTCATAGATAAAGGTAAACACTTGTTTGTTGGCGGAAGCCTTGCCGTTTAAGAATTTGGCGACTTCTTTGTCATTCTCGGTTGGTTCGTCTCGTTGGGCATCTTTGGAAATTTCGCCAAAGGAAGCCAGCATTAGTTGATGTTTCTGCTCAGCAATGCCACGGGCTTTTAAAAACTCTTCAATTTGGTTGCTAATCAGCTTGCCGTCTCGGAGTTTGTCTAAACGTGAACCGCTTAAATCATCAGGCGTTAAGCCGTCGCCTAAATGCGTGCCGTCTGCACTTTTAATATCTTGCATCGCCAGCAACATTCCCGACACATAAAGCACACGCTGCGGGGCGGTGATGTTGTGGTTGTGCATCAAGCGGTTAAGTTTTTTGGCATATTGGCGAAGTTGCTCTTGGCTTTGGATTAAAATTTGATGTTTTTCTTCTTCGCTTAAAATCGCCGCTTGGTAAAACTGGTTAAAAGTCGTTTGATTTTCCAAAAAATCAAGACTTTGCACCGCCAGCAATTTATGGGCTTTTTCACTCGCCCCAAATACATAATAGACTTCAATCGCCACGTTTTCGCTGTCATCGCCTGCACAACCAATCGCAATCACTTCGTGGAATTTCTCGCTGGCAATCATATTTTGGGCGTAATACAACGCCCCATTGACCGCAAAATTAGCAATGGATTTTTCATCAAATTTAATGCCGTCTTTGGTGGCGGATTTTAATTTTTTTAAACCTAATTTATTTTCAATGATGACAGGAATTTTATAGCCTTCCAAATGAAAATCAGGCTTGCCGAAGTTGGTTTTATTTTTGGTTTTGGCTGAACCTTTCAAGGCTTCTTTTAAGTAATCGGACATTGCCGATTCTTCATTAAAATCTTGGTGTTTTTGCAAGCCTAAAGCAGTTAATTTTGCTTTGATGAAATCGTTTACATCAGATTCGAGTTTGTAGGTTTGAACGGGGGATTTAGCCATTTGGGTTTTCCTAAATCAATTCATTTAAATAAAGTGCCTTGCCGTCTGCGGTTAATGAGTGCAGACGGCAAGATGATTGCCTAACGATTACTGCCTTTCACCATGTCCAACACAAACAATCGGCAGTCTAAATTGCCGTTGTATAAGGGGATTTTGCGTTTAGGCGACAGGCGCATGAGTTTGGTCATGTCGCGATCGCCCGTGAACATGGCAATCGTCCAGCCTGCGTAATGCTGTTTGAGCCAAGAGCCAAGTTGCGGATAAAGTGCGTGCAAGGCGGCAACTTCGGCAAGACGCACGCCATAAGGCGGATTGGAAACCATGATGCCGTCTGCGCCGTTGGGGCGAACGTCTTGTGCGTCTTTGGTGTCAAACTGAATTAAGGCATCGACTTCTGCCATACGGGCGTTTTCTTGGGCGGTACGCGTCATGTAACGGTCGTTGTCGGAGGCGGCAATCGGGGCGGCGATTTTGTCTTGGATTTGCTCACGTGCGGCTTGTTTGATTTTACTAAACAAGGCTTTATCAAAGTTTTTCAGCTGTTCAAAACCAAAACGGCGCATCAAACCTACCGCTCGTTTGCTGGCAATCCACGCCGCTTCAATCGCCAACGTGCCGCTGCCGCAAAACGGGTCTTGAAAGGGTTGCGAACCATCATAACCAGCCAGCAACAGCAAACCAGCCGCCAAATTTTCACGCAAGGGCGCTTCGCCCGTGTCTTGCCGATAACCGCGTTTAAATAAGGCTTCGCCCGAAGTGTCGATAAAAATCTGCACGGTTTTGTCGTCGATAAAAGCATGAATCCGCACACGCGGACGGCTTTTGTCCACGCTCGGGCGTTCGCCGCAAGCATCGCGAAAGGCATCGCAGACGGCATCTTTAATCGTTAAAGCGGCAAAATCCAAACTTTTGAGCTGGGCGCGTTTGCCCTCCACTTTCACTTTAAACGTGTCGTTCACGCCAAACCAGTTTTGCCACTGAATCGCGCGTGCCAGTTTGTAGACATCGCGTTCGCCGCGATAGCTGCCTTTGGTCAAACGCAACAACACACGACTGGCGGTGCGCGAGTGCAAATTCACGCGGTAAACGCACGCCAAATCGCCTTTAAACGCCACGCCGCCATCGCTGCTTTGGGTTTCTGTGCCGCCTTGTTCGGCAATTTCCTTCGCCAACACGCTTTCCAAACCGCGCGGACAACTGGCAAATAATGAATACATTGTCATAGTTATTCCAAATAAAAACACCCAAAATCACTTGAGCAATCAATGCTTGCATTCTACCGCTTTCACGCCGTTTTGTCGCACAAATGCCGCCTGCAACTGAAAGGAATTCTATAGCAAAGTGATAAGTTGCAGACGGCATCGCTCAATCCCACACAAACTGCTACAATCGCTCCCTTTTTCGTCTGGCTTACCCGTTCATGCAAACCAATTTTTCTGCTCGTCTCATCGCTTGGCAACGCCAACACGGTCGCCATCATTTGCCTTGGCAAACGCGCGAACCGTATCGCATATGGCTGTCTGAAATCATGTTGCAGCAAACCCAAGTCGCCACCGTGTTGGACTATTATCCGCGTTTTGTTGCCGCTTTTCCCGATGTCGCCAGCCTTGCCACCGCCGAAATAGACGAAGTTTTGCATTTGTGGGCAGGTTTGGGCTATTACAGCCGCGCCCGCAATTTACACAAAGCGGCAAAACAAGTGATGAACGAATTTGGCGGACAATTTCCGCAAACGCGTTTGGAACTGGAAAAACTGTGTGGCGTGGGACGCAGCACCGCCTCCGCCATCGCCGCTTTTGCGTTTGAGCAACGCGAAACGATTTTGGATGGCAACGTCAAACGCGTTTTGTGTCGCGTGTTTGCCCAAGCTGGCGACCCGAGCAATAAGGCGTTCGAAGCACAATTGTGGCAACTGGCGGAAAGTCTGTTGCCGTCTGCAAACCAAGAAATGCCTACTTACACGCAAGGTTTGATGGATTTGGGCGCGACCGTTTGCAAACGCAGCAAACCGCTGTGCCACATTTGCCCGATGCAAGCAATCTGTTTGGCACACCAGCAAAACCGCACCGCTGAACTGCCCTTGAAAAAACAAGCGATTAAAGTGCAACATTTACCACTTTTTTGGTTAATTATCCGCACTGCAGACGGCATCGTGTTGGAAAAACGCCCAAATAAAGGCATTTGGGCAAACCTCTATTGCGTGCCAACTTTTACCGATTTAGCCAGCCTGTATCAAGCCGCCGCCGCGTTTGGCATTTCGCCAGACGAATTGCAGGAACAAAGCAGTTTCACCCACCGCTTAACCCATCGCCTGCTGGAAATCACACCGTTTGAAATCGTTTTATCAGGTGAACACGCCGACAAAATCACGCCCTATTCCCGCGTGCAGCAACTGGGTTTGCCCAAACCTTTACACGCGTATTTACAAAAGTTAGTGTGAAAAGTGCATAAATATGCCGCCTGCAACTCACAACTGCAGACCCATGCGACTACGCGCAGGGCAAGTGCGGCATCATTTGAGCAAAATCAAAACACCATCATTCAATCGGCATTAAAATCCACACATCAAATCGCAAAAATCATATCGCTACCAAAGCAACAATAATAAAAACCCAAAAAAAAATCGCCCCGACGAACGGGGCGCAAAAGGAACACAAACCACTACCAAAACTTGTACTACAAAAATCTTTTAACCAGCGTCTTCCACAAATTCCTGCAAACGCTCATTCGCTGGATACAAAGCACGTCGCAAATGTTGTGGCGACAATGCCGAATCTTGATTGCCGATATTCAAACGACCTTGCGCAGGACAAAATTCCACCACTCTGCTGCCGTCTAAATTCGCTTCCGAAATCTTGCCTCGCCGACACAAAGCCGCGCAGGCATCGCGGTAAACGCACTCGGTACACGCCACTTCACGCGTATTACCAACCCAGCTCAACTGCATTTCGCCCGCTTCGTCTTCAATCAACACAATGCCGTGTTCTTGCATATTCGGACAATCGCTGGGGACAGCAAAATAATAATTGCCATCAATGTGCGCGTATGGGCTGCTGAAAACGGCACTTTCTTCGCCTTGTTGCACCGCGAGCCACGATTTTGCCGTCTGCTGTTGGTGTAGCTTCAAGATGCTTAACGCAAACTGTTGGAATAAAGACTCGCGCATCTCTTGTTCCTCCTTGTGTTTGCTGCCGTCGTTCATCAGATGGGCGTATAGTAAACGAGTTTTTCATCAAAATCAAATAATAATTATTATCATTTTTAAAATTTAAGGCAATCGTTTGTTTTTAAAGAAAATAAATTTTCATTATTTTGTTTTACAAACCGCCATTTTTAGAGTAAAAACCTTATTTTTGTGATTGTCGCCATTTTTTCGGCTTTTTGTGTGCCGCTTTTTATTCGTTCGCACATTGTTTACTCTAAATTTATCTCGTTCTGTATGCCGATTTTAAAGTAATAAAACTACCGAAAAACGCTTTTAAGCAAGCAATCACAAGGCAAATGCCACAAAATCGTGTACAATATCGGCTAATTTTGTAATCTAATTAAAAAGATAAACGACAACACAAATCGGCAAGGCTGACATTTCTGGCAACCTTGCGACAAGGAAAAGATATGCAAGCGCGTGAAATTTTATTGGCAGGAGCGGTGATTCCTGTGATTGCGATTGACAAACTGGCGGACGCGGTGAATTTGGCGCAGGCTTTAGTTGCAGGCGGCATCCCGACTTTAGAAATCACTTTGCGCACCGAACACGGCATCAAAGCGATTGAATTGATTAAAAAAGAAGTGCCAAATGCGATTGTGGGTGCAGGCACGGTCATCAATGCCGAACAATTGGCACAAGTACGCGATGCGGGCGCGAGTTTCGCGATTAGCCCTGGGTTTAACGCGGTTTTTGCCAAAGCCGCCGAACACAGCGACATTCCCGTGATTCCTGGTATTGCAACCCCAGGCGAATTGATGTTGGCACTGGAACACGGCATCGACACTTGCAAACTGTTTCCTGCCGAAGTGGTGGGTGGACAAGCGATGTTAAAAGCATTATATGGTCCGTTTCCTAATGTGAAATTTTGCCCAACAGGCGGCATCACGCCACAAACCGCGCCTGAATATTTGCGTTTACCGAATGTGTTGTGCGTAGGCGGTTCGTGGTTAACGCCCAAAGATTTAATCGCCCAAGGCGACTGGGACGGCATCACTAAATTAGCTCGCGAAGCGGCGGCGTTGCGTACAAAAGACTGAACGCTGCGAGTAAAATTCGTTACAATGCGAGGCTGTCTAAAAAGACAGCTTTTTTTTACAACTGCAGACGGCATCAGCAAAATGAGCAAGACTTCAACGAAACAAGAAAAACGAGATTTAGACGGCGTATTATTGTTGGACAAAGCACTGGGCGTATCCAGCAACACCGCCTTACAACAAGCGCGCCGCGTGTTCGACGCAAAAAAAGCAGGTCATACGGGCGTGTTAGACCCACTCGCCACAGGTTTGTTGCCGATTTGTTTTGGCGAAGCCACCAAATTCGCCCAATATTTGTTGGATGCAGACAAAGCCTATTCAGCAACCTTAAAACTCGGCGAAGCCAGCAGCACAGGCGATGCCGAGGGCGAAATCATCGCCACCGCCCGCAGCGACATTTCACTTACCGAACTGCAGACGGCATGTGCCGCCTTAACAGGCAAAATCCGCCAAGTGCCACCCATGTTTTCCGCACTCAAACACGAGGGCAAACCGCTCTATGAATACGCACGCAAAGGCATCGTCATTGAACGCCCTGCACGCGACATTGAAATCTACAGCATTGAAATCACAGAATTTTCTCCGCCATTTGCCAGCATCAACGTTCGTTGCAGCAAAGGCACATACATCCGCACATTAAGCGAAGACATCGCCAAACACATCGGCACATTCGCCCACTTAACCGCCCTGCGCCGCACCGCCACCGCAGGTTTTCACATCGCCCAAAGCCACACATTAGAACAACTGCAAACGCTCAACGAAGCCGAACGCAATGCCCTACTCTTGCCTTGCGATGCCCTGCTCGCCCACCTACCCCAAATCACACTCAACGACTACGCCATCAAAATGCTCCAACTCGGTCAGCGTCCACAACAACACGAACCTTTGCCTGCTGATACCCCGATTCGCATTTACAGCCAAGCCCACACCTTCATCGGTTTGGTGCAATACCAAGCCGACATCCAACGCCTCAAAAGCGTGCGCTTAATGAACACCAGCGGCGTGTGAAATATTTGTAAAATCAATCCATTAAAAAACACATGCAAACAACAAAATGCCACACCTGCCCTGCCCGTAGTCGCATAGGCAAATGCGGCATTTTCTTTGCCCAATCGCAACCCGATAAGTCATTGTTTTTTTTTATTGACACCCTATAATTCATCGTTTTTTTATATTAGTAACTTTAATTGATTAAATTATAGGACAAATCATGCAAGACTTTATTATTTATGCCATTTTAGGCGTGTTGGCGATTGGGCTGATTATCAAACTCTTTTCTCGCCAACAAACACCATCAAACACCGAAACCCATCGCCAAGCCAACAATCCAGAGCCTGCGCCCAAGCAAGAAAGCTCGCCGAATAAGGCAAGCAGCAAATCACAAACAACAGAACAAGATGCACAAGAACAGTTTGAATTGGGAGAAAAACACGAGAACGATAAAAATTATTCTCAAGCCAAGTATTGCTATCAAAAATCTGCCGAACTCGGCAATGCCGCTGCCCAATTTGCTTTGGGTATGTTGTATTGCAGAGGATTAGGTGTTAAACAAGATTATGTGCAAGCTAGATTCTGGTGGAAACGCTCGGCAGAACAACAGTTTGCCAAAGCTCAAAATGGGTTGGGGGTATTTCATCGCAATGGATATGGTGTGGAACTAGACCACGCGCAAGCCAAACATTGGTTTGAACTTTCAGCTGCTCAACAATATGCTGGCGCACAATACAATTTGGGCTTAATGTATAACTATGGACAAGGAGTGGAGCAAGACTATGCACAGGCAAAATATTGGTATGAACTTGCGGTTGAACAAGAACGCGTTGAAGCACAATTCTGCCTTGGTGCCCTATACGACAAAGGACACGGTGTAGAGCAAGACTATATGCAAGCTAAATATTGGTGGGAACAAGCAGCTAATCAGAAGTATGATGAAGCGCAATTTCAGTTAGGCTTGATGTATTACCATGGCAAAGGAGTAGAACAAGACTACGCACAAGCAAAAGGCTGGTTTGAGCAAGCGGCTGAACAAGGACATGCTGCTGCACAATACAATTTGGGCTTGATGTATTGCCATGGCAATGGAATAAAACAAGACTATATGCAAGCCAAATACTGGTATGAACAAGCAGCCAATCAGGGAGTTGCCAATGCACAGTACAATTTAGGTTTAATGTACGTCAAGGGGTATGGTATAGAGCAGAACTATTCACAAGCTAAATACTGGTTTGAACAAGCAGTCAATCAAGAATTTGCTGACGCTCAATACAGTTTAGGTGTGATGTATGAAAACGGACAAGGAGTAGAGCAAGACTACTCACAGGCTGTATATTGGTATGAAAAAGCGGCTAACCAAGAACATGCTAACGCACAATTCGCTTTAAGTAGAATATATTACTATGGCTACGGAGTGGAACAAGACTATATAGCTGCTTTTAGTTGGCTCACAAAAGCCGCCAATCAAGAACATGCTAATGCACAGTACGCTATAGGTACAATGTATTACGATGGCTGCGGAGTAGAACAGGACTATGTGGAGGCTTTCGGTTGGTTCGTAAAAGCAGCCATTCAGGGACATATTGATGCAAAATACAATATAGGTCTAATGTATGCGAAAGAACAAGGCGCAGGAAAAGATTACAGACAAGCCAAATCTTGGTGGAAACAAGCCGCTGAACAAAATCATGCTGATGCACAACACAATTTAGGCTTGTTATATGCCAATGGACAAGGTACAAAACAAGACTATACACAAGCTGCATGTTGGTGGACAAAAGCCGCTAATCAGGGAGATGATAAAGCGCAGTACAATTTAGGTTATTTATATGCCAATGGGCAAGGCATAGAGCAAGATTACACACAAGCAGTGTATTGGTATGAAAAAGCAGCCAATCAAGGAAATGCTGATGCTCAATTCAATTTAGGTTTAATGTATGAAGAAGGGAAAGGTGTAGAGCAAAACTACGAAAAAGCTGCATACTGGTGGACAAAAGCTGCTAATCAGGGAGATGATAAAGCGCAATCTAATTTAGGATTTTTATATAATAACGGTCAAGGTGTAGAGCAAAACCACGAAAAAGCTGCATACTGGTGGGCAAAAGCTGCTAATCAAGGAGATGATGGAGCGCAGTACAATTTAGGTTATTTGTATGACAATGGGCAAGGCGTAGAGAAAGATTACACACAAGCAATGTACTGGTATAAAAAAGCGGCCAATCAGGGAAATGCTAATGCTCAATTCAATTTAGGAGTTTGCTACGAACATGGAGATGGCGTAGAACGAAACCACGAGCAAGCAGTGTATTGGTATGAAAAGGCTGCCCAACAAGGGGATACTGATGCGCAAGAAGCCTTACAAAAACTTAAAGAAATGGGTTATTAAGTCGTTCAGCTAACTTTGCCTAAACAAAATGCCGCCTGCAGTTTTCATTCAAACCCGCAGGCGGCATTTATTTTTCAAATATTGATTTTACATATTTCAACGCTATTTTTTCAACGCTGCTTTTGTTCAAACAAATTCAAACCCACTCAAATCGCATTTTTCAAGGTTTTCACCAGTTCGCCAACGGCTTGGGCTTCTTTGCCTTGGTTTTGTTCCACCTCTTTGACAATGCGGCTACCAACAATCACGGCATCGGCAACGGCGGCGACTTGGGCGGCACTTTGGGCATCGGAAATGCCAAAGCCCACGCCTATCGGAATGGAAATGTGTTGGCGCAACACGGCGATTTTGGCGGCGACTTCGTCTGTGTTCAGCGCGGCTGAACCTGTTACGCCTTTGAGTGAAACGTAGTAAACAAATCCGCTTGCCAGCTTGGCGATTTGTGCCATGCGCGCTTCGGAAGTGGTGGGTGCGAGCAAGAAAATCGCGTCGATGTCGTGTTTTTTCAGTTCGGCATGTAGGCTGCCTATGGTTTCAATCGGGCTGTCTACAGTCAATACGCCGTCTACACCGGCCTCTGCAGCGGCTTGAGCAAATTCGGCATAACCCATTTTGTGAACAGGATTGAGATAGCCCATCAACACAACGGGCGTGTTTTGGTTGCTTAGCCTAAATTGACGCACCACTTCCAACACATCGCGCAAAGAAACGTTTTGTGCCAAAGCTCGTTCCACCGCCGCTTGAATGGTTGGGCCGTCTGCCATCGGGTCGGAAAACGGCACGCCGAGTTCCAAAATATCTGCACCATTTTCCACCATGCTGTGCATCAATTGCAGCGTGGTTTCGGTGTTAGGGTCGCCGACTGTGATGTAGGGAATCAGGGCTTTTTTGCCGTTAAGATTTTGAAAAGTTTGTTGAATTCTGCTCATGATGTTTCTTTATGCTGGGGTTGCCAAAAATCACGCCGTTTGCAGACGGCATCGCGCGTATTGTACCGCAAATGCCGTCTGCGTTTGGGGTTTAGTTTTTCAAAGACTGCACGGGCGCGGGAATGCGTCCGCCGCGTTGTACGAACACTTCGCACGAGCCGTCTTTCACGGGCATAATCGGTGCGTAACCGAGCAAACCGCCAAATTCCACGCTGTCGCCCACGTCTTTGCCTGTTACGGGAATGATGCGCACGGCGGTGGTTTTGCTGTTAATCATGCCAATTGCTGCTTCGTCGGCGATGATGCCCGAAATGGTGGCGGCGGAAGTGTGTCCTGGGACGGCAATCATGTCTAAACCCACCGAGCAAACCGCGGTCATCGCTTCCAGTTTATCCAAAGTCAAAACACCGCTTTGTGCTGCGGCAATCATGCCTTCGTCTTCCGAAACGGGAATGAATGCGCCACTCAAACCGCCCACCGCGCTGCTCGCCATCATGCCACCTTTTTTCACGGCATCGTTGAGCAAAGCCAAAGCGGCGGTTGTGCCGTGCGTGCCGCACACGCTCAAACCCATGGCTTCTAAAATGCGTGCCACGCTGTCGCCGATGGCAGGCGTTGGGGCAAGCGACAAATCCAAAATGCCAAACGGAATGCCCAAACGGCGTGCCGCTTCTTGTCCGATTAATTCACCCACGCGCGTGATTTTGAAAGCGGTTTTCTTCACGATTTCGGCGATTTCGGTCAAATCTTTGCCAGCACAATCGGCTAATGCCGCCTGCACCACACCTGGTCCTGACACGCCCACATTCAGCATCACATCACCTTCGCCTGCGCCGTGAAATGCCCCAGCCATAAAGGGATTGTCATTTACCGCGTTACAAAACACCACGATTTTGGCGCAACCAAAACCCTCAGGCGTAATCGCTGCCGTCTGCTTAATCGTTTCGCCCATCAAGCGCACCGCGTCCATATTGATGCCCGCGCGCGTGCTACCGATGTTAACCGAACTGCACACAATATCGGTTGTTGCCATTGCTTCGGGCAAAGAGTTGATTAAGACGCGACCCGATGGCGTTAAACCTTTTTGCGCCAAAGTGGAAAAACCGCCGATAAACGACACACCGATGGCTTTGGCGGCTTTGTCTAAAGTTTGGGCAATCGAAACATAAGAATCCGCGCCCGTTGCCGCCGCGATTTGGGCAATCGGCGTTACCGAAATGCGCTGATTAACAATCGGCACGCCGTATTTCGCCGACAATTCTTGTGCCACTTTGACCAAATCGCGTCCGATGTGGGTGATTTTTTGGTAGATTTTTTCGTTCAAACGATTGATGTCGGAATCGATGCAATCGTGCAAATCAATGCCGATGGTTAAGGTGCGCACATCAAAATTTTGATTAGCGACCATATCAATGGTTTCTAAAATTTCGCGATTGTGAATGCTCATGCCGCTCTCCTTACCTTAAATGCGGTGCATGGCATTGAATAAGTCTTTGTCTTGCATACGAATATCCAAATGCAAATCCTTGCTCGCCTGCGCCAACACGTCCAACATTTGCCCACGCGAAATCGTGCAAGCGGAAGTGTTCACCAACAAAATCATCGTGAAATAATCGTCCATAATTTGCTGGCTCAAATTCACAATATTCACTTGGTTTTCCGCCAAAATTTTCGCCACATCAAACACAATGCCCACGCGGTCTTTGCCAACAACCGTAATCACTGATTTATCGCTCATTATTTTTGTCCTTTTGATTTCAAAATGCCGTTTAAGTTTGCAGACGGCATCTAAAGGGGTTTGATGCCGTCTGCAGGCAGATTATAGCGTTAAAATCCACCCTTTTCCCGTTTTACCACTCCACAAATTTGCGCTGGCGCAATTATCTATTTTCGGCAAAACAAATTTCTGTAAAAAAGCATAGACAAACCGCCTACAATTGTTTACATTTCCAAATGCGAACAATTTTTAACTAAAGTAAATGTGTTTACATTTTGCTTTTATTTTCAAACCCAAAGCGAGGCAATCATGAGCGATTTAAATGCTTTATTCCAAACCATCAAACAACGCGACCCAAATCAAACCGTGTTTCACCAAGCGGTTGAAGAAGTGTTCGGCAGCTTGCAACCATTCTTGGCGAAAAACCCAAAATACACCCAACAAGGCTTGCTCGAGCGCATTGTTGAACCTGAACGCGTGATTATGTTCCGTGTTTCTTGGGTGGACGACAAAGGTCAAGTGCAAGTGAACCGTGGCTATCGCGTACAAATGAGTTCAGCGATTGGTCCATACAAAGGCGGTTTGCGTTTTCACCCAACTGTAGACTTGGGCGTGTTGAAATTCTTGGCGTTTGAACAAGTATTCAAAAACGCTTTGACCACTTTGCCTATGGGCGGCGGCAAAGGCGGTTCAGACTTCGACCCTAAAGGCAAATCAGACGCTGAAGTGATGCGTTTCTGTCAAGCGTTTATGACCGAATTGTCTCGCCACATCGGCGCCGATTTGGACGTGCCTGCTGGCGATATTGGCGTGGGTGGTCGCGAAATCGGTTTCTTGTATGGACAATACCGTCGCGTGCGCAATGAATTTGCCTCTGTTTTGACAGGCAAAGGTTTGACTTACGGCGGCAGCTTAATTCGCCCAGAAGCAACAGGTTACGGCACAGTTTACTTCGCCGACCACATGCTCAAAACCAAAGGCGACAGCATGGCGGGCAAACGCGTGGTGATTTCAGGTTCGGGCAATGTGGCACAATACGCCTGCGAAAAAGCGATTCAATTAGACGCGAAAGTCTTAACTGTTTCGGATTCAAACGGCTTCGTACAATTTGCCGACAGCGGCATGACTGAAGCGCAATTGGCGGCATTGATTGAATTGAAAGAAGTGCGCCGTGAGCGTTTGTCGGTTTACGCACAAGAACAAGGTTTGCAATACTTTGCGAATCAAAAACCTTGGGGCGTGGCTTGCGACGTTGCCTTGCCTTGTGCCACGCAAAACGAATTGGACGAAAACGATGCCAAAACCTTGTTGGCAAACGGCTGTTTTGTGGTTGCAGAAGGCGCGAATATGCCATCAACTTTGGGCGCAGTGGAAGCCTTCATCAACGCCAAAATCTTGTACGCCCCAGGCAAAGCGTCTAACGCAGGCGGCGTAGCGACTTCTGGTTTGGAAATGAGCCAAAACGCGATTCGTTTGTCGTGGACACGCGAAGAAGTTGACCAACGCTTGTTCGGCATCATGGAAAACATCCACGAAAACTGCGTTGCCAACGGCACTGAAAACGGCTACACCAACTATGTAAACGGCGCAAACATCGCTGGCTTCAAGAAAGTTGCCGATGCCATGTTGGCACAAGGTGTGATTTAATCCGCTTTGATTTAAACGCATAAACGATGCCGTCTGCACTTGAAACGCTCCACTGGCAAAACTGGTGAAACAACTTCAAACTGCAGACGGCATCTTTCGTTCAAATTCTTAAACAATCAAAACTTCAATTCGCTGGCACTTGCCAAAAATCCACAGGCGGATTGTTCACAGGCGCGACGATGCCCGTGCGCACCGCGAAATCACCAAAACTTTCATCGGCTTGACGCTGCTGCGACCAGTCGCCTATCCAGCCATCAATGATGCGTACAATCTCGTCTTCAGTGATGTTTTCTTTGAACAAACGCGGAATGCGCGTGCCTTCGCGGTTGCCGCCAACGTGCAAGTTGTAACGCCCCAAAGCCTTGCCGACCAAACCGATTTCCGCCAACATCGCACGTCCGCAGCCATTCGGACAACCTGTAACGCGTAAAACAATATGCTCGTCTTTCACGCCATGCTTTGCTAAAGAATCGTCAATTTTATCAATGAATTGTGGCAAGAAACGCTCGGCTTCTGCCATTGCCAAAGGACAAGTTGGCAAAGACACGCAAGCCATGCTGTTTTCACGCTGATGGCTCACCGCATCGCTGATTAAACCGTGTTCACGAGCGATTTGCTCAATCTTTTCTTTTTCCGATTCAGGCACATACGCCACAATCAAATTCTGGTTGGCGGTTAAACGAAAATCGCCTTGATGCACTTCGGCAATTTTGCGCACACCTGTTTTCAGCGGACGATTTGGGTAATCTAATAAACGTCCGTTTTCAATAAACAAAGTCAAATGCCACAAGCCATCTGCACCTTGCACCCAGCCGATGCGGTCGCCGCGCGATGTGAACGCGTATGGACGTATCGGCTCAAATTTTGCACCCATGCGTTTTTCTACTTCGGCAATGAAGTTACTCAAACCTTTGTTTTGTAAGGTGTAACGGGTTTTCGCGTTTTTGCGGTCGCTGCGATTGCCCCAGTCACGTTGCACCGACACCACCGCCGCAGCGCAATCCAAAACCTTGTCCAAAGCGACAAAGCCAAATTCTTGGGCGGTGTTCGGGTAGGTTTTGTGGTTGCCGTGTTCCATAGACAAACCGCCGCCCACCAATACATTGAAGCCAACCAACTTGCCGTCTGCACCGATGGCAACAAAATTCAAATCGTTGGCGTGTAAATCCACATCATTATGCGGCGGAATCACCACCGTGGTTTTGAACTTGCGCGGCAAATAATTTTTGCCCAACACAGGTTCGGTCGCATCGCCACTTTTCACGTTTTCAGGCAAAGGCTGTGGCTTAAATGTTTCGGTGCTTTCCACCTTTTCGCCGTCCAGCCAAATATCGGCGTAGGCGGTGGTTTTCGGCAATAAATGCTCACTGATTTTCTTCGCCCATTCATAGGCTTCTTGGTGCAAACCGCTTTCCACAGGATTAGACGTACACAACACATTGCGGTTCACGTCGCCAGCGGTGGCAATCGAATCCAAACCCAAGGCGTGCAGCCATTGGTGCATCGGTTTGATGTTGTGTTTTAACACGCCGTGAAACTGGAAGGTTTGGCGGTTGGTCAAGCGAATCGAGCCGTAGTTGGTGTGTTCGCTGGCAAACTGGTCGATGCCCAGCCACTGTTTGGGCTGAATGATGCCCCCAGGTAAGCGGCAACGCAGCATCACATTTTTATTCGGCTCGAGTTTTTGTTCCAAACGCTCGGCACGAATGTCGCGGTCGTCTTGTTCATACATGCCGTGAAAGCGAATCAGCTGGAAATTATCGCCCTGAAAACCGCCCGTGATTTGTTCGCTCAAATCTTGCTGAATCGTGCCGTGTAAATAATCGCTTTGGTCTTTTAAGCGTTCGTTGTCGGAAAGTTTGATGGTAGACATGGTGTGTTCCTTGTTGGTTATTTGTGCCGTCTGCAGTGTGAAAACATCAATAAACATCGCGCTGATAGCGTTTGTCTTGACGCAATTCGTCTAAATATTCTTCCGCGTCTTCGCGACTGAAGCCGCCTTCTTGGGCGATGACTTCAATCAACGCTTGCTCCACGTCTTTCGCCATTTTGCTGGCATCGCCGCAAACGTAAACATGCGCACCGTTTTGCAGCCATTGCCACAACTCGGCGGCGTTTTCGCGGATTTTGTCTTGCACATAAATTTTCTGTTGCTGGTCGCGCGACCACGCAAACGAATAGCGATGCAAATAGCCGTCTTTAGCGAATTGTTGCCATTCGGTTTGGTATAAAAAATCTTCGCTGGCACGTTGATTGCCGAAAATCAGCCAGTTTTTGCCATTCGCTTCACTGGCGGCACGTTGTTGCACAAACGCCCGAAACGGCGCAACGCCCGTGCCAGAACCTATCATCACAATCGGCGTGTCGCCGTTGCTCGGCAAGCGAAAATGCGGATTGTGTTCCACAAACACGCGCACGGTTTCGTCCTCCGCCACGCGTTTTGCCAAGTAAGACGACGCACCGCCTTCACGCGTTTTGCCCGCGTGTTCATAACGCAATGCGCCCACGGTTAAATGCACTTCTTCGCCCACTTCGTCTTGCGCCGACGCGATGGAATACAGGCGCGGCGTGAGCGGACGCAACATGGCGATGAGTTGTTCGGCGTTTAAAGCTGTTGGATATTGCTGCACGATGCCAACAATCGGGTTGTTTTGCACAAAAGCGTTCAAATCGGCGGCAATCGCTGCATTTAAAGCATCTTCGGCGACGATTTGTGCATAAGCGCGCACGAATTGCGGCGTGTTTTGAGTGAGTTCGTAGTCGTGAATCAAGGCTTCACGCAAGGTTTTGCCGTTCACCTCTTCATCGCCCGTCAGCGACACCGCCGCCAAAATTTCGTCCACCAAATCCGCATCGTTGCTGAACCACACGCCCAAAGCGTCGCCTGCGGTGTAAGTCAAACCCGAACCCGACAAATCCAGCTCAATATGACGCACGTCTTTTTCGGAATAACGTCCCGTGATTTTTTGTTGCACGATTAAAGGCGCAGGATAAGGGTTTTCTTTGGTGTAGACATTTTCTGAAACTGCAGACGGCAAACTCGTTGGATTTGTGCCGTCTGCAGTTTGTGGCGTGGTACTTTGTGCTAAAGACTGCACTTTCGGCACAATCTGTTCTATCCACGCATCGGCAGCGGCTTGAAACGCCAAATCACATTCGCCCAAATCTTGCAAACGTTCGCCGCCCAGCTTCGCCAATTGCGCATCAAATTCACGCGCCGCACCGCAGAATTTTGGGTAACTCGAATCGCCCAAACCCAAAACCGCAAACTGCAAGCCATTGAGTTGCGGTGCTTTTTTGCCAAACAAAAATTTGTGCAAACTGATGCCTTCTTCAGGCGGTTCGCCCTCGCCTTGAGTAGACGTAATCAGCAACAGCGTTTGCTCGTCGGCGATGTTTTTCGGTTTGAAATCGCCAGCGGCAAAGTGTTTCACGGCAATGCCCAAGCTGTGTAATTTGTCGTGTAATTGTTCGCCGACTTTACGCGCATTGCCCGTTTGCGATGCGGAAATAATGCACACGGTTTTCGCTGGCGTGTTGTGGGCAACAGTCGCCACTGCAGACGGCACAGCCGCCAAATCGCTGGTGGCGATGCTGTTTTGCTGACTTTTTGCCCACGCAAAACCCGCCAAAAAAGCGAGCTGTTGGCTGGAAAGCGTGTTCAATTGTTGGAGTAATTCAGGAGAAATCGGGTTGCTCATTTGCGTTCCTGCTTAAAATATTGAATCGTTGTGAACGCGAATGTACGCAAAACGCCAACAAAAGAGAAAGAATTGTTTGTTGTTTGCATAGATGTTTTGTTTATATAGGCGAAACCTTTGCCAAATCGCCGTTTTGGGCAAGGTTTTGGCAAGCGAGCCAAGCGGTTTTGTGGCATAATAGCGGCTGAATTTTCACCGATTTTTTGCGTGCCGTCTGCAGACGGCATCATCGTCATCAAAACATAGCCGCAGCCATTTAAAGTGAGACAAGGCACAAGCCGAAGACAGTACAAACAGTACGGCAAGGCGCAGTAACGCCGTATCAGTTTAAATGGACAGGCGATTGATAAAAACAGCGTGTTGCCCCCAAAAAAACACGCAGGAGAGAAAAATGAACCCTTTTGCTCATCTTGGACTGGGTCAAGAATTGCTCAAAGCCCTTGCCGAACAAGGCTACGAAAACCCAACCCCGATTCAAGCCGCCGCCATTCCCAAGGCTTTGGCGGGACACGATTTGCTCGCCGCCGCCCAAACAGGCACAGGCAAAACCGCGGCGTTTATGTTGCCGAGTTTGGAGCGTTTAAAACGTTTCGCCAACACCTCTACTTCGCCTGCGATGCACCCCGTTCGCATGTTGGTGTTAACGCCAACACGCGAACTTGCCGACCAAATCGACCAGAATATTCAGGCGTATATCAAATACTTGCCGCTGCGTCATACCGTGTTATTTGGCGGCGTGAACATGGACAAGCAAACCACCGATTTGCGTGCAGGTTGTGAAATTGTGGTGGCGACCGTTGGGCGTTTGCAAGACCACATCAAACAAAAAAACATCAACCTCAATAAAATAGAAATCGTGGTGTTGGACGAAGCCGACCGCATGCTGGACATGGGTTTCATCGACGACATTCGCCAAATCATGCAGCAATTGCCCAAACAACGCCAAACCCTGCTGTTTTCCGCCACCTTCGCCGAACCGATACGCAAACTGGCACGCGATTTCATGCACCAACCCGAGCAAGTGGAAGTGGCAGCACAAAACACCACCAACGCAAACGTGGAACAACACATCATCGCGGTGGACACTTTCCAAAAACGTCGCTTGCTCGAGCGTTTAATCGTTGATTTGAATATGAATCAAGTGATTGTGTTTTGCAAAACCAAGCAAAGCGTCGACCAAGTTAATCGCGATTTGCAAAGACGCGGCATTTCGGCGCAAGCGATTCACGGCGACAAATCGCAGCAAACCCGTTTGGAAACCTTGAGCGCGTTTAAAGAAGGCAGCGTGCGCGTGTTGGTGGCAACCGATGTGGCGGCGCGCGGTTTGGACATCGCCGAATTGCCGTTTGTGATTAACTACGAATTGCCCGTGCAAGCCGAAGATTATGTGCATCGCATCGGACGCACGGGACGCGCAGGCGCAGATGGCGTGGCGATTTCCTTGATGGACGAAACCGAACAGAAAATGTTTGAAGCGATTAAGGAATTAACGGGCAACAATCTCTTGATTGAACGCATTGAAGGGTTTGAACCGCGTTGGTGGCAGCAAGACAATCCGCAGACGGCAAACGAGCGCGATTATCGCAACCCAAACACGCGCCACAACCGCAGCGAACGCGGCGAGCGTTATGAACGCAATGAACGTTACGAGCGCAACGACAAAACCGAACGCGCGCCCGACGCCAGCCATTCTTGCACCAAAATCGCAGGCAGAAGCCGTCGCCGCCGTGGCGAACGCCCAAAATGCGCACTGGTGCAAGCGAATTACGGCGCGTTTTAAACCTTCAACAAACCGCGTGCCAGCCAAACACGCGGTTTTTTCGCACGCGCAGACGGCAAAATGTTCGCCTAAATGTTTGCCGAAAACGCAAATGCCGTCTGCACCGCCAAATCCGTCGCTGATGCCGCACTTGCCCTACACAAAGTCGCATGCCTCAATTCAAACGCAGACGGCATGCCGTACTTTCCTTGCGTGTAGTCATATGCCGTCTGCACTTTCTCCATAACAAAATAAGCTATTGTTTTTTTTTATTTTTCCATTAAAATTCTAGCCATTTTACCCACAACAAGGAGCAAAAATGTTGAAAAAAACCTTATTGAGCATCGCTTTGAGCGCAAGTTGCGCATTCGCCTTTGCCCAAACGCCAAGCGAAGCATCGATTAAACATTTGTTCAAACTGCAAAAAATTTCCGAAACCATGTCGGAAGCAGGCGCGTCTGCTGCGCGTTTGAGCATCGTGGAAGAATTGAAACCATTGAGCAAAGAACTGAAATTAAATCCAGCAGAAGAGCAAGAACTGCTTCAAATTACGAATGAATGGGCAGAAAATGTCTTAAATAAAATGTTTCACGGCAACAACGAATTCAATCGCGAACTCATCAGCGGTTTGGTAGACGTTTATCGCGAAACCTATACCCAACAAGAAATCAACGCCTTCATCGCGTTTTACAGCTCGCCTGAAGGACAATCCATCATCGGCAAACAAAAGCAAATCGCCCAAAAAACCGAAGGCGTGTTGCAAAAATTGATGCCAAATTTAGAGCGTTTCATCAAAGAAGACCAAGCGGATTTGATGAACAAAGTCAAACCGTTTATTGAAAAAGTGGCGGAAAAGCGCGAAAAATAAGGCGATTTTCCCAAGTTTCAGCACGCAAAATCCGAAAAAATCAAACGCCCGAATCGGGCGTTTTTCTTTTCCAAGCGCAGACCATGCAACGAACGCAGAGCAAGTGCGGCATCAAAACGTTTTCTTGGAATCCAGCAATAAAGTAACAGGCCCGTCGTTGCACAAAGCCACTTGCATATGCGTTTGGAATCGCCCCGTTTGCACGTTCAAACCGCGTTCGCGCAATTGTTGCGCCACATTTTGATACCAAAAATCCGCATCCGCCGCTTTCGCCGCCTGCGAAAAAGACGGACGGCGACCGTTGCGCGCGTCGCCCAACAAAGTAAACTGCGACACCAGCAACACGCTGCCCGCCGCGTCTGCAACCGACAAATTCAGCTTGCCGTCTGCGTCTTCAAAAATCCGCAAATTCGCGATTTTATCGGCGATGTAACGCGCATCGCTTGCGCCGTCGCCCTCTTCCACGCCGAGCAACACCATCAACCCTTGCGCAATCTCGCCCACCGTTTCACGCGCGTTCTCACTCAACACATCCACTTTCGCCTGCGTAACCTTCTGTATCACCGCTCGCATGGTTTTTCCCTTTGTTTCAAAATTTATTTCAAAATATGAATAACACGATGCCGTCTGCGACCGAAAGAAGTCCCATAGCAGCTATAGGAACAGCTTTGAGTAACCGCAGACGGCACGATTTTGTTTTGGCGTTTCAATCAAGCCAAAACGGTATTAAAGATGCTTTAAAAGCCATTTAGATACTGTTTAAACGCTCATTAAACGCCGCGTAATAATTCGTTTACGCTGGTTTTGGCGCGGGTTTGTGCGTCCACTTTTTTCACAATCACGGCGCAATACAAGCTGTGCGAGCCGTCTTTGCTTGGCAAGCTGCCCGATACGACAACCGAACCTGCTGGCACGCGGCCGTAGTGGATTTCGCCTGTTTCGCGGTCGTAGATTTTGGTTGATTGACCGATGTACACGCCCATGGAAATCACGCTGCCTTCTTCCACAATCACACCTTCCACGATTTCCGAACGCGCGCCGATGAAGCAATTGTCTTCAATAATGGTTGGGCTGGCTTGCAAAGGTTCTAACACGCCGCCGATGCCCACACCGCCTGACAAATGCACGTTTTTACCGATTTGGGCGCACGAGCCAACGGTTGCCCAAGTGTCTACCATCGCGCCTTCGTCCACATATGCGCCGATGTTCACATAAGACGGCATCAACACGACATTTTTGCCAACAAAGCTACCGCGGCGTGCAACTGCCCCTGGAACGGCACGGAAGCCTGCTGCTTGGAAATCGGCTTCGCTCCATTGCGCGAATTTGGTTGGCACTTTGTCAAAAAACTGGTTCACGCCGTCGCCCAAAATCACATTGTCTTGAATGCGGAACGACAACAACACGGCTTTTTTCGCCCACTCATTGACTTTCCACTTGCCCACGCTTTCGCGTTCAGCTACGCGCAAAGTGCCGTTGTCCAACTGACGCAAGGTTTCCAACACGGCTTCTTTCACTTCAGGCGTAACCGTTGCAGGCGTGATGTCGGCGCGGTTTTCAAAGGCGGTTTCAATAATATTTTGTAAAGACATTTTGTTTTCCTATCTCAAATAAAGATGCTGTTTAAATTCACAATTCGCAACGATGCCGCCTGCAGTGTTTTTAGGCACTGCAGACGGCATCTTTTAGCTTAACTGGCGATACAATCAACGTTTTTCTTTCTTTTGGCAATCGCCGCACACGCCGTATAAATACAAAGCGTGGTCCACAATGCGGTAGCCGTTTTCAGTGGAAATGCGCTCTTGCAAAGCTTCGATTTCTTCGTTGTGGAACTCGGTTACTTTGCCACATTTCACGCACACGATGTGGTCGTGGTGTCCGCCGCCGTTCAATTCATAAACCGCTTTGCCCGTTTCAAAATGGTGGCGCAACAAAATCCCAGCTTGTTCAAACTGGGTCAAAACGCGATAAATCGTTGCCACGCCGATTTCCACGCCTTCGTCCAACAAAATGCGGTAAACGTCTTCCGCACTCATGTGGTCGTCTGGGCGCGCTTCAAACAAATCCAAAATCTTCAAACGCGGGCCCGTTACCTTCAAGCCGCTGTCTTTTAATTGTGCAATATTGCTGTCCATAATCTTCATTCCATACCGCAGTTATACAATTACCGCTATAATACGCATTTTTAACGGCTTTGCCCACTATTGCATGATTAAAGGTTTTCAATAAATCCGCCTTATGCCATACTCAATGCCGTCTGCAATCCTTGGCAATGCGCCAAAACTGAAAGGTAAACATCGTGAACTTCAAAACCAGCACCCTCATTTTATTAGCCGCTTTAGGATTAAGTGCTTGTTCAGCAGAACGTTTTTCGTATTTTCCATCATATAAATTGAAAGTTATTCAAGGCAACCAGCTCGACGCTCGCGCCGTGTTGTCTTTAAAACAAGGCATGAGCCGCGACCAAGTACAACTCTTGCTCGGCACGCCTTTATTGCGCGACCCGTTCCAGCCAAATCGCTGGGATTATGTTTACGAAATCAGCCGCAACGGCATTGTAGAAAAAGAACAATCGCGTCAATTAACCGTTTGGTTTCAAGACGATAAAGTCGTGAGCGCAGAAGGCAACGCCTTTGAATACGCACGCGAACAGCTTGCCAAAGAACAAGCGCAAAGCAAATAAACGCACTCGCAACATCAAGCTATTGAGCATCAAAACTCAATAGCTTCTTCTTATTTTTATTGAATTGTTAAGGTATCCGCATGACAGCTTTAAGAATCGCCATCGCAGGCGCAAACGGCAGAATGGGCAAAGTGTTGATTGAAGCCGTACACCAGCACCCAGACACGGTTTTATCGGGCGCGATTGAACACGCAGGCTCGGACGCTTTAGGTTTGGACGCAGGCTATGCTTGTGGCATCAAAACAGGCATCGCCATCAGCGCAGACGTAGACGCAGTGTTGGCACAAAGCGATGTTTTGATTGACTTTACTCGCCCAGAACCGACTTTGCATCACTTGCAAAAATGCGTGGAATATGGCGTGAACATCATCATCGGCACAACGGGTTTTGACGACGCAGGCAAAGCCGCGATTCAAGCGGCAAGCGACAAAATCGGCGTGGTGTTTGCGGCGAATTTCAGTGTGGGCGTGAATTTGACTTTCCACATTTTAGACACAGTCGCACGCGTGTTAAACGAAGGCTATGATATTGAAATCATTGAAGGTCATCACCGCCACAAAGTAGACGCACCGAGCGGCACAGCCTTGCGCATGGGCGAAGTGATTGCCCACGCTTTGGGTCGCGATTTAAAACAATGTGCGATTTACGGACGCGAAGGACACACGGGGCCGCGCGAACCCTCTACCATCGGTTTTGCCACCGTGCGCGCAGGCGATATTGTCGGCGACCACACCGCATTGTTTGCCACCGATGGAGAACGCGTGGAAATCACCCACAAAGCCAGCAGCCGCATGACTTTCGCCGCAGGCGCAGTGCGCGCCGCCGTGTGGTTGCAACACAAATCGGGTTTGTTTGATATGCAAGATGTGTTGGGTTTGAAAAATCAGTAAGCCCAAATCAATAAATCGCTGATATTCAATCACAAAACAAACTGATGCCGTCTGCAATTTTCGTTGTCCCTATGGCTGCGCTATGGAACTATATTCGGTCGCAGACGGCATCTGCTTTTCAATATTCAATTTGCTGCGTGAGTTGCAAAACGTTCACACATCAAAGCGGCTATCTCGCCGATTAAGTTTCTCGCGTAAACCACACAAACTGATTTTTATCATTTCTTTACGCTTGCCTTTTGCGTACAATCCGCGTCATGAAAAACGAACACCTGAAACCAACTTGCTTTCACTGTGGCTTGCCTGTAGACCAAGGCGTGCATTTGCCGATTGTGTATGAAAACCGCGAAGAAGCGGCGTGTTGTGCGGGTTGCCAAGCGGTTGCGCAAAGCATTATTGACGCAGGTTTGGGCAACTACTACAAACAGCGCACCGCTCAAGCGACTCAAGCTGCGTTGCCGCCTGCAGAGATTTTGGAGCAACTCAAACTCTACGATTTGCCCGAAGTGCAAGCGGAATTTGTGGAAACGCAAGATGCCGATACGCGCGAAGCGGTTTTGATGCTGACGGGCATCACTTGTGCCGCCTGCGTTTGGCTGATTGAGCAGCAATTATTGCGTTTGAATGGCGTGTTGCGTGCCGATTTGAATTACAGCACGCATCGCGTACGCGTGCAGTGGGACGAATCGCGCGTGAAGTTGTCGGATATTTTGTTGCGCATTCAGCAAACGGGTTACTCTGCCGCGCCGTATGACGCGCAAAAAATGGAAGCGGCAGCGCAAAAAGAACGCAAAAAATCGCTGATTCGGGTGGCGGTGGCGGGTTTGTCTATGATGCAAACGATGATGCTTGCTTTGCCAACTTATTTGTATGACGACATTGAAGAACCGTTTTTGAGCATCTTGCACTGGGGCGTGTTGCTGATGGCTTTGCCTGTGTTGTGTTACGCCGCCGTGCCGTTTTATCAAGGGTTTATTCGCGACCTTCGCAATCGCCGCGCTGGCATGGACACGCCGATTGCGCTTGCCATCATCATGACTTCTGCCGCTGGTTTGTACGCGCTGTTTAGCGAAGCGGGCGAAGGCATGTATTTTGAAGGTTTGTCCATGCTCGTGTTTTTGCTTTTGCTCGGGCGTTTTATGGAACAAGATGCGCGGCGCAAAGCAGGCAGTGCGGCGGAAAGTTTGGTTAAACTCGTCCCTGCGTTTTGCCACAAATTGACGAATTACCCAGAGAGCGAACACAGCGAAGAAGCGGCGGTGGTACGTTTGCAAGCAGGCGATGTGATTGCGGTGCGTGCTGGCGAAGTGATTGCTGCAGACGGCATCGTGTTGGCTGGCGAAAGCGCGGTAAACGAAGCGATGCTCACTGGCGAGAATTTGCCTGTGCATAAAAACTCTGGTGCAAAGGTAGTCGCTGGCACGCTCAACACCGAAAGCCTGCTGATTATTGAAGTGTCGCAAGCAGGCAATCAAACGCGTTTGGCACACATCGTCAAACTGCTCGACCGCGCGTTGGCACAAAAACCGCGTCTGGCGGTGCTTGCCGACCGCTACGCCTCTTCTTTCATACTCGGCACAATTTTGTTCGCCCTGCCTGTGTTTTTTGGTTGGTGGTGGTATGCCGACGTGTTTCAAGCATTGTGGATTACCGTTTCGCTGCTGGTGATTACTTGTCCGTGTGCTTTGTCGCTCGCCACGCCCACCGCACTCGCTGCGTCCACGGGCAAACTCGCCACGCAAGGCGTGTTGGTGGCAGGTTCGCAAGCACTGGAAACGCTGGCGGTGGCAAGCGATGTGGTGTTTGACAAAACAGGCACGCTGACGCAAGGCAAGTTGGCGGTGGAACGCGTTTTGTGTACGCCCAAATGCGATGAAGCAAGCGCGATTGCGATTGCCCAACATTTGGAGCAACAATCCGAACACCCGATTGCCCAAGCGATTTTGGCGATGCCGTCTGCAGACGGCATTTGCATCAGCAGCCAACAAAAAATCAACCGCGTGGGTTTTGGCCTGCAAGCACAATTAACCCTCAACGGACAAACGCAGATTTGGTCTATCGGTCGCCCTGAATTTGTTGCCGAAATCGCTGGCAAAATGCCCGAAGCGTTCGTGCAAATCGCCCATCAAGGCACGCTGATTGCACTGGGCAATCAATATGGCTTTGTCGCCCTGTTTTGCCTGAACGACCAAATCAAAAACGGTATTGAGCAACTGTGTTCTGAATTGCAGCAAAGCGGTTTGCGTTTGCACATTTTAAGCGGCGACCGCCAAGCGGCGGTGCAAAACTTGGCGAACGCTTTGCACATCGCCGATTTCGCCGCCCAAGCATCGCCCGAAGACAAGTTGGCGTATGTGCAAACGCTGCAACGGCAAGGCAAAAAAGTGCTGATGATAGGCGATGGCATCAATGACGCGCCTGTGTTGGCAGCGGCGGACGTGTCGATTGCGGTGGCTGGCGGTGCAGACGTGGCACGCGAAGGCGCGGACGTGTTGATGCTCAATGACGAAATGAGTGCAGTCGGCAACATCATTCGCCAAGCCAAACGCACCGCCGCCATCATCAAACAGAATTTGCTGTGGGCAAGTGCGTATAATCTCATCGCCGTGCCACTCGCCGCCGCAGGTTTTGTTACGCCGTGGATAGCCGCGCTGGGCATGAGTTTGAGTTCACTGTTGGTGTTGGCAAACGCCTTACGCTTGCGCCGATAACTTCACATCAAAACAGATGCCGCCTGCGACTGAAGGAAGTCCCGTAGCGTAGCTATAGGGACAGCCGAACAAGTTCCCAAAACAAAACGCAAGAACACGGTCAAACTGCAGACGGCACACCGTTTCATCACACACAAAAAGGAAACAAAAAAATGGCACATTCATGGTTTTACTGGGCGTTGGCTTCTGCCCTATTCGCCGCCCTAACCGCGATTTTCGCCAAAGCAGGTTTGCAAGGCATAGATTCCGACTTCGCCACCTTTATCCGCACCCTCGTCATCATCGCCGCCCTCGCCCTGTTTTTAACCTACACAGGCAAATGGCAAGGCGTGAGCAGTTTCACCGCTAAAAATTGGACATTTTTGATTTTGTCGGGTTTGGCGACAGGCGCGTCGTGGCTGGCGTATTTCAAAGCATTGCAAATGGGCGAAGCGTCTAAAGTTGCACCCGTAGACAAATTCAGCATCGTCATTGTCGCCATCATGGCGGTGGTTTTCCTCAAAGAACGCCCGTCCGCCCAAGAATGGCTGGGCATCGCCCTGATTAGCGGCGGCGTGTTAACCCTCGCACTCAAACGCTAAATCATGCCGTCTGCAATACACATCTTGCTTGCCGATGCCAGCGTTTGCCCACATTATCGCCCCGAATTACTCGACGAGAGCGACCGCCAACGCCTGCAACAGCACCTACATCTCGCACAAAAAAGCGACTGGCAAAGCAGTCGCTTTCTCAAACAACACGCCGTTGCCCCTGTGCGCAGTTTAAGCCACAGCCACGGACACGCCGCCCTAGTCGCCAGCACCAGCCCACAAGCATTTGGCATAGACATCGAACGCATCAAAACCCGCGATTTTCCGTCGCTCGCCAGCTGGGTGTGCAGCGACTTTGAACGCGAATACCTTGCCCAAAACCACTGGCAAGCCACCGAATTTTACCGATTGTGGTGCATCAAAGAAGCCTTGATTAAAGCCTGCCAACTCGATTTCCCCGCCGATTTAAACCAAGTCGGCTACACCCAAACTGCAGGCGGCATCGCCCTGCGCAGCCCACACTCCAAACCATTTTACGGCATCAGCACCCAAATTCATCACGATTTCATACTCGCCTGCGTCTGGCAAAATCCAAACACCCAAATCAACTGGCAAACGTGGGGCAAACTCAAACTGCAAAACCTGCGCCATTATTGACACCACCAAAGCGCAGACGGCACTTAATGCAGCTGCAAAACCTGTTCTTCCTGCACCGACAGCACGCCCTGCACTTTGCCAAAATCGCGCTTCACTTGTTCCACATCGCCTGCCACTCGCACCGCAATGGCGTGGAAATTTTGATAATCGTAAACGATTTGGGCTGGGTAATTTTTTGCTGCATTGAGCAAAGCAGTTTTGCCGATTTGAACATCGTAATAAATGATGAACACTTTAGCCGCACGATGTTCAACTTGCTGATTTGTGTTTGACACAGACAACGGCAAACTTTGGCAAGCCGTAAGCATTAAGCCCAAAGTCGCCAACGCAATAAGATTGAATAATTTGTTTTGTTTCATGTTTTTTCTTTCTTAACAACAAAAATTGCCGTCTGCACTTGAATCTATCTCGCTGGAATCTATCCCGCTGGCTTCATCATATAGAACGCTTTTCAACTACAAACTCGTGCAACTATACGCAAAACAAGTACAGCATCTGTTTTCAAACGCTGTCGCGTGCGGCTTCGCCAAACACTTCTTGCCACAATTGTTTCACGCTGGCGTAGTGATTGAGCAAGGTTTCGTTCACTTCGGCGCGCTCGGCATCGCGTAATTTGGTTTGGTGTTGCTGTTTGCGGAAATAGCGATAGGCAGCACGGGCAGCGCGGGCGGTGTCGGCAGCGATTAAACCGCGTTCGGCTGCCATTTTGAGTAAGGCGATGTTACCGTAATTTTGCAGCAGTTCGGGGCAGTTCGCTGATTTTGCCAGCACTAAATATTGCACAATAAATTCCACATCCACCACGCCGCCGCGTGCGTATTTCACATTTTCTAATTTTGGAGGATGCGTGGCGAACATTTTTTCGCGCATGGCAATCACTTCGCCGCGCAATTGCGCTTCGTCGCGTTCACTGGTCAAAATTTGGCGGCGAATCGCTTCAAATCCTTGTCCCACACGCTCGTCGCCGCAGATATAACGGGCACGCGTCAACGATTGATGTTCCCAAGTCCACGCTTTTTCGCGCTGATATTTTTCAAACGCCGCCAAGCTGTGCACCAAAAAACCCGATTCGCCATCGGGACGCAAGCGCAAATCCACGTCATACAAGCTGCCTGCGCCCGTGTTGCTCGACAGCCAAGTGGTGATGCGGCGCACGAAACGGGCATAAATTTCGGCGGCATCGGGATGCGGGTCGTCAAACACAAACACCAAATCCAAATCGCTGGCGTAACCCAACTCTTTGCCGCCGAGTTTGCCGTAGCCAACAATGGCAATTTGTGCCGTGTTTTGGTGTTTTTTCGGCAAATCCTGCCAAACTTGTTGCATGGTTTGGCGTAAAACCACATCTGCCAAAAATGACAACTGGTCGCTCAATTCTTCCACATAGCCCCACAAACCCGCCAAATCTTGCACCGCCAAACGGAACACTTGGGCGTGCTGAAAACGGCGTAAAATGTCCATTTTGGTTTCGGTATCGTCGCTTTCTTGCAGATTTTGCGCCAATTCTGCTTCTAAATGCTGCCAATTATCAGTTTTTTGCAATAATTGTTCGCTTAATAATTCGTCCAACAAAATCGGGTGCTTTTGCAAATAAGCGGCTATCCACGAACTTTGGCTAACCAAATTCGCCACGCGCTGCAATTCGTTGGGGTATTCCTGCAAAAACGCCAAATAAGACGAACGGCGGCTGATGGTTTCCAAAAAATCCAACAAGCGAAACAAGGTTTGGGTGGGCGAAGTGCAGACGGCAGCGGCTTCCAAAATTTGCGGAATCAGCGCATCAAAACGCTGATGGGCGCGTGCAGAAAGTTGGCGATATTTGGTGCTGTTTTTCAATTGATTCAAACGCGTGGCAACCGCTTCGCCATCAAAACCGTTACTTTGCAATAATGACAAATGCGTTTCATCGCCTGCACTCGCCCACACATCGGCATACACGCTTTCGCTCACTTGCTCGTTTTCAGGTTCTGCCAAAATGCTGTTAAACAAAGCATTAACCTGCTCACGATATTGATTTAATTGCACAATAAATGCGTCATAATCGGCAAAATCCATGCTTTGTGCCAACAGCATTTGCTGTTCGGGATTATCGGGCAAAGTTTGGGTTTGTTGGTCGTCCCAGTATTGCAAACGGTGTTCCACGTCACGCAAAAAGCGGTATGCCGTCTGCAATGTGTCGCCCTGCTCGCTCGTTAAAATGTCCAGTTCCACCAGCTTGCTTAAGGTTTCTTGCGTGCCTTTCAGTTGCAAAGCGCGGTTTTGTCCGCCGCGTATCATTTGGAAAATTTGGGCGATAAACTCCACTTCGCGTATGCCGCCTGCACCCAGTTTCACATTGTTTTTCATGCCTTTTTTGCCCACTTCGGCACGAATTTGTCGATGCAAACCGCGCATCGCTTCGTAGGCGTTGTAGTCCAAATATTTGCGGAACACGAAAGGACGCACCAGCGATTGAATGTCGTTGGGATACGGCGTAACCACGCGCCCTTTGCACCACGCGTAACGCTCCCACTCGCGCCCGTGTTGCACCAAATATTGCTCTAACGCGGTTTCACTCAACACCAGCGCGCCTGCATCGCCATCGGGTCGCAAACGCATATCGACACGGAAAACTTGCCCGTCGGCGGTGTTGTCGTTTAATAAGGCGATGATTTTTTGCCCCACTTTAGTGAAAAACTCTTGATTGCTGCGCTCGCGTTTACCGTTGGTGTCGCCGTTTTCGGGATAGACAAAAATCAAATCAATGTCGGACGACACGTTCAACTCATAGCCGCCTGCTTTGCCCATCGCCACCACGCTCAAAAATTGCGGCGTTTGGCTGTAACGCCCCAGCGGAGTGCCATACATTTGGGTGTAATACGCGTGGGCATATTCGGCGGCGATATTGACGGCAAAATCGGCGAACTGCGTGATGGTGCGTGTAACTTCGTTTAAATCGCTGATTCGGTTCACATCGCGCACGATGATGTGTGCCACCACATAACGGCGCAACACGCGCAATTGTCGCGCGATTTCGGCTTCATCGCCTGCCGCCAACAAGGCTTGCCAGTCGGCAAATGCCTGAAAATCGGCTTCGCTTAAGGCGTTTTCCAACATGGTGAGCAGCGATGCCGTCTGCAGTGTGCCATTGTCAAGATGACGAGCCAAAAACGGCGAATAGCGTTTGGCTTGAAGAAGAGCGTGTTCCATGTGCGCCTCGTTTGCGTGATGATGGGTTTTGATGAAATAATTTGCCAAAAACGCAAAGATGATAACACAAGGCGATGCGGCAAACCGATTTTGACGCGTCGCCACTGCAGGCGGCAAACGCTTCAACTCCATATTTGATAAAGGACATTCAGATGAACACGATGAAAGTTGCGGTTTTACAAATGGTTTCGTCCACTTCGCCAAACGACAATTTGGCGCGCGTGCAAGCCTTTGCCCAACAAGCCGCCCAAGCTGGCGCAAAATGGTTGGTATTGCCCGAATACTGGGCGATTATGGGCAAACAAGACACCGACAAACTGGCGTTTGCCGAAGATTTTGGCACGGGCAAACTGCAGACGGCATTGAGTGATTTGGCGAAACAACTGGGCATCACGATTTTCGCTGGCACGCTGCCTTTGCGCAGTCCGCAAGAGAACAAAGTCATCAACAGCTTATTGATTTTTAATGAAAATGGCGAATGTGCATCGCGTTATGACAAAGTGCATTTGTTTGCTTATTCGGGTTTGGGCGAGCGTTACGCCGAAGCCGACACCATTTTGGCGGGCGCGCACATTCCGCATTTTCAGCACGACGGTTGGCACATCGCCCAAGGCATTTGCTACGACTTGCGTTTTCCCGAATTTTTCCGCCAACAAGCGCCGTATGAAGTGTTGGTTTTACCCGCCGCCTTCACTTACAGCACAGGCAAGGCGCACTGGGAATTATTGCTGCGTGCGCGTGCCGTGGAAAATCAATGTTATGTGCTGGCTTCGGGGCAAGGCGGCGAACACGAAAGCGGTCGCAAAACCTTTGGACACAGCATGATTATCGACCCTTGGGGCGACGTGTTGGCGGTGTTGCCCGAAGGCGAAGGTTTGATTTTTGCCGACTTAGACAAAACCCGTTTACAGAGCGTGCGCACGCGCTTGCCTGCCTTGCAACATCGCGTATTTTGATACTTTTTGGCTTACTTTAAACTCCGTTCGCCAATTTTTACTGATTTTGTGCATAAAAAATGCCGTCTGCAGCTTTAACAAACTGCAGACGGCATCTTGTTCAGATTAAATTAAATCTTAACCTTCAATTTTCACTTCAACGCGACGACCTTCAACATCGTTGCCTTGCGCGCCTGTTGTGCTTTCAGGTTTACGCAATTCGATGTTAGCCGCTGGTACGCCTTGTGCTTCAAAGAATGCTTTCACAGCTTGTGCGCGTTTTTTAGACAATTCTTCGTTTTGAGCCGCATTACCTGTGCTGTCCGCGTAGCCGCTCACCACCAATTTCTTGCCTTCTTTACCCAATTTGATGACATCGGCAACTACAGTTTCTGCGCCTTCAGCCACATTGTTTTTGCCAGTTGCGAAGAAGAATTTAGCCACGCCATTTTCCACCACAACACGCGCTGCATCGCCAGCAGGCGCAGTTGCCGCAGCAGCATTAGCTGCATCGCTAGCAGAAGCAGAAGCCGCGCCACTTGCCGCAGCAGAAGCGTTCACGTCTGTGCTTGCGCTTGCTGTTGCAGATGCAGCAGAAGCATCAGCTGAAGCTGCCATGCCGTCTGCAGAAGCCGCCATGTCTGCGCCAGAAGCTGCAGAAGCATCAGAAGCCGAAACCGCAGCGGTTGGCGCAGCCGCATCTTTGCTGCCCGAGCAGCTCTTGAATGCAAACAATGCCAACAAAGCCGCCAAGCCCAAAGCAATCCATTTACCAAAACCTGATTTTTTCGCTGTCAAAGCTGCCGCGCCAGCCGCAGCTGCAGAACCAGCAGCACCTGCTGCGCCAGTAACCGCTGCACCCGCACCTTTAACTGCAGAGCCAGCCGCGCCCGCAGCACCAGTAACCGCCGCGCCTGCGCCTTTAACCGCAGAACCAGCTGCGCCTGCAACGCCGCTCACTGCTGCGCCAGCCGCACCAGCTGCACCTGTAACCGCAGCAGCAGCTGAAGAACCGAAGTTACCCAAGCCAGAAGCCAAACCAGCGATGTTGCCAGTCAAGCCACTCACGCTGCCGATGCCCAAAGCAGACAACAAGCTAGCAGGCAACATTTTAGACAACCAAGATTGTTGTGAAGCCAAGCTGCCCAACAATTGACCAAATTCCATTTTTTGACCGCGCAACACAGACAATACCAAAGGCAAAGCCAAAGCGATTGCCGAACCAGCTGCCACTTTAGACACGCCGCTCTCTTGTGCCACTGCGTCTGCAACGTCTGCAGCATTGCCGCCCAACAAATTAGGCAACAAGTTTTTACCCATTTCAATCAAGCCTTCAGAGCCAGTAGCCGCTTGTGCCACTGCGCCATCCAATTGCTGACCAGCTGCGCCAGACACCAAATTAAACAAGCTGCTGGCATTTTCATTGTTGCTGCTGATGTTTTTCAACAAACCTGCCACAACCGCAGGAATCGCCAAACCAGCGGCTTTAGTGCTGTTTTCAGCCGATTCGCCAGTGCTGGTCAAAAACTGGCTCAACACGCCACCCAATTGATTTTGTAACAAACTACCCAAGTCCAAAGACATTTTTCCACTCCTGAAAATTAACTTTATTCATTGACATACCGCAGACGGCACGCCGAAAAAAATCCCGCCGCAGCAGGACAAGCGCGCATAATAAATGAAAAGTTTAATCCGTGATATAAGACACCATTTTTTTACACGAATTTAACATTTCCTTGCATTATAAAAACGGATTGTGTTGTTTTTCGTGTCCGATGGTGGTGCTGCGACCGTGTCCGCTGATGACCACCGTTTCATCGGGCAAACGCCATAATTTTTCACGAATATTGTTCACCAAATCCGCGTGGTTGCTGCGTTCAAAATCGGTGCGCCCGATGCTTTCATAAAACAAAACATCGCCGCCGATGAGCAGGTTTTCTTGCGCACAATAAAACACCACATGCCCAGGCGTATGCCCTGGAATGTGCAGAACTTCAAAACGATATTGCCCCACATTCACACTCTCACCCTCGTTCAGCCACGCATCGGGTTCAAATGCAGGCGATACAGGAAAACCGTATTGCGCGGTAATCATCGGCAAATTTTGCAATAAATATTCGTCTTCTCGGTGCGGGCCAATCACTTGCAGACGGCATTTGCCACGCATATCCACCACGCCGCCAGCATGGTCTAAATGTCCGTGGGTGAGCCAAATTTCTTTGAGATTTACGCCTAATTTTTGTACTTCTGCCCACACAAAATCGGCATCACCGCCAACGTCCGTCAACACCGCTTCCAGCGTTTCATCGTCCCACAACAAACAACAATTTTGCCGAAACGCGGTTACAGGCATGATTTGAATTTGTAAAGCCATGATTTATTATCCTTTTTCATTTATACTGATTGCCATCGCAACAAAGGCGAAATTATACCCACAAACAGGAGAAAAACATGAAACGCGCACTATTTTTTGCTTTATATTTGGCGTTTGCCTTGCCCAGTTTTGCCGAACAACGTGCTTTAATGCTAGCGAAAGAATATCAAAATCAAAATGTTGCAGGTTGGCTGGCGAGTGAAAAATTAGACGGCGTGCGCGCGTTTTGGGACGGCAAACGCTTAATCAGTCGCCAAGGCAATGTGTTCACGCCGCCAGCTGGGTTTACCCAAAACTTTCCGCCGTTTGCGCTGGACGGCGAATTGTTCAGTCAACGCGGACAATTCGAACAAATTTCCGCCGCCACCCGCAGCAGCAATCAGGCGTGGACTGGCATTAAATTGCACGTTTTTGATGTGCCGTCTGCAGCTGGCGGTTTGCAACAAAGATTGAAGGTGTTACAACAGCATCTTCAAAAACACAAAGCGCCAAACATCGTCATCATTGCCCAAACCCAAATCGCCAACATCAGCCAAGCGACGGAAATGATGAATAAAATCGTTGCCGCAGGCGGCGAAGGCGTGATTTTGCGCCACCCCAACGCACCCTACGCCAGCGGCAGAAGCGAACATTATCTCAAACTCAAACCACATCAAGACGCAGAATGCCGCGTTACTCACCATTTTGAAGGCAAAGGCAAATACACTGGCAAACTCGGTGCGGTTGGCTGCAAAAACGAGTTGGGCGAATTCAAAATCGGCAGCGGTTTTTCCGATGCCGAACGCAGCAAACCGCCCGCCATCGGCTCGCTCATCACTTATCGCCACCGCGGTTACACCCAAAAAGGCTTGCCACGCTTCGCCACTTTTTTACGCGTACGCAATGAAAAATAAAGTTTGTTTCATGCAAACGATGCCGCACTTGCCCTGCCGTCTGCAAATGGACTTCCCAACTCGCAGGCGGCATCTCATTGCTTTGCCTAATTTGTTTTGGCTTTCGGATAGCTCAAAGCATTAATTGTTACACCAACAAATGCCCGAACCCAAAAATTTTTAGGTTTACCAACGCCATGTTCTCGTTTTTTGATTTAAAATTTCACGCAAACCGTTTTCTAAAATCGTTTAAATCTTCAGAAAATGATTGCAAAATAGGGCTTCTTTAATCGTCTCACTCAATAGGTGTTTTATGAAAAACTTCTCTCATCTGATGTTTAGCCAGCTTGTTGCGGCTTTATTTTTGGCGTTGAACCCGCTAAACGCGGCGGCAAACGACATCGCCACTTACCCAAAACAAGCTGAGCAAGGCAATGCCAGCGCCTTAAACAATTTGGGTTCTGCGTATCTCATGGGACAAGGCGTGCCACAGGATTACGCCAAAGCCAAACACTACTACGAACAAGCCGCGGCAAAAGGCAGCGCAACCGCGTTAAACAATTTGGGTTCGCTGTATCAAGTAGGCAAAGGCGTGCCGCAAGATTACGCGCAAGCCAAAAAATACTATGAACAAGCCGCGGCTCAAAACAACATAAACGCTTTGAATAATTTAGGTTCTTTGTACCACTTGGGACTCGGCGTTAAGCAAGATTACGCCCAAGCCAAGCGATACTACGAACGCGCCGCCGCCAAAGGCGACCCAACCGCGCTGAATAATTTGGGTTCGTTGTATCACGCAGGACAAGGCGTGCCGCAAGATTATGCCCAAGCCAAAAAATATTACGAACAAGCTGTGGCGGCTGGCGATGCCAAAGCCTTATACAACTTGGGCGTGTTGTATAGCAAAGGACAAGGCGTTCAACAGGACTACGCCAAAGCCAAACAACTGTTTGAACAAGCCGCAGCACAAGGCAATCCAGAAGCCCACAAAGCCTTGCAAAAACTCAAACAAATGGGGCATTAAGCTGAACTAAAATAAACGCAAAATAAGATGCCGCATTTGCCCTGCCGTCTGCAAATGGATTTCCCAACACGCAGACTCATGCAACTACACGCAGGGCAAGTGCGGCATTTTCTCGCCTAATCTCAACCCGATAAGTCATTGTTTTTTTTTATTGACACCCTATAATTCATTGCTTTTATTTTCAAACGCGTTTCACACGCATTTTTTTACGTTTTAACAAAGGAAAACACCATGAGCAATGGATTAAACTGGGCAGACTTGATGAGCGGCAATGTTCAGATTCAAGAGCCAAAATACTACTTAAAAGAAGAAATCAAAAACAATCCCGAACCATTCTTAAGCCGTTTTATGGACGGTTTGAAAAAACATTTAGAAAAAGACATTCAAAAAGATGTGTTGAGCTACCGCATTATGCGAACAGAATCAGAAAACAATTCACAAAATGCAAACGCCATCTTGCCATACCCAAACGCAATCATCAATTTTGACATTACTTTGCCCAGCAACAATCCAGAACAAAGCCCTGTTTTGCGATTTTTCTTACCGATTGTCATTCAAGAAGTTGAGCGTGAAATCGGCTTCTCGGTATTTAGATCTAAAATAAGTGGAATTGTGGGTGTCTATATTCAATCGCTCAAAACAGTTGTTCAAGCGTTAAACTCAAGTGAAGCAACAAACCCTTTTGAAAGCAATTTAAGCGAAAATATTTTTAAAGGTTGTATTGAGATAGATTTGCCAAACCCAGAAACCCTGCATGATATGAATTTTGCTGAAGAACATATTAAATCGGTAGCTGCTAAAATTCTAGAGACTGCAGGCTCTCAAATAAACACCAAATTTCATGCCCTCACCCAAAATGCCGAAATCGGGGAAGAATACTTCCAAGACAGCAACTGAAACGATATTTATCAATACATTCAGGACAGCATCTTGAAACACCCTGCGTTGAAACGTTAAACGTTTAAACTTACAAAAATGCCGCACTTGCCCTGCGCATAGTCGCATGGGTCTGCAGATTTTTAATCAACCTGCAGGCGGCATCTTTTCTATCCAACCCTAATCACTCATCTTTCCAAACTCGCTTGCTTCACGCCTTCTAAAAACGCTTGCATTTTTGCCACTGATTTCACGCCAGCCGCTTCTTCCACACCGCCCGATACGTCCACTGCGCGTGCGCCTGTTTGTGTCAGTGCTTCGGCGATGTTGTCGGGCGACAAGCCGCCTGCCAAAATCCAGTTGCCTGCCAGCGATTTAGGCAACAAGTTCCAGTCAAACTGTTTGCCTGTGCCACCGTATTCGCCTGCGACAAAAGCGTCAAACAACACGGCGCGTGCGCTGGCAAATT
>JAUNMN010000065.1:2021-2347 GCA_030531795.1 Neisseria sp. | reverse complement strand
ATAACACATATTCAAACGATTTGAGCATGGTAAAACCTTGCTGCACGAGCAAACTCGGCAACCAAGTAAAAATACCATAATAAGAAAACACAATGCCAAACCACAAGCACCACAGCATCAGCGAGCGTCGCCATAAATCTTTAGACCATAACGCCCTAAAACGTGGAGCGGTTGCCGTCTGCACAGTTGCTTGTTCGCTTGGTGGTATTGCATTTGATGTTGTTGCTACACCTGCACTGCGTTCTAATTTTTGTACTAATTGCTGTGCTTCAGCATGGCGACCTTGACCGACCAAAAAGGGAATGGATTCTGGCAAATATTTCCAC
>JAUNMN010000065.1:0-1903 GCA_030531795.1 Neisseria sp. | reverse complement strand
CAAACCTGTGGCGAGACTATAAATGATGAGTGTGGCGATAAAGACGGTTTTTCGCCCAAAGCGGTCAGCCATTTTACCTGCCCAAACTCCCCCAATCGCCATGCCAATAAAGGTAATGCTGATGATTGATGCTTTTTGTGGGGCGGTTAATGCCCAATCTTTCGCTAATTCGGTCATGATAAAGGAAATTAACCCTGTATCCATGGCATCAAATAGCCAGCCTAAACCAATGAGTAATAGTAATTTGTAGTGAAAACGATGAATAGGAATGTGGTTTAACCGAGAAAGCGCGTTCATCATTCAGACTTCCTTATTACTTTTAACGTAAAAAAATAATTAAAAATCAAATAAATCAAGCCAATATTATATTCACAAAAACATAATATATCAAACTAGCATCATTCATCGTTTTACGAATTGCATCCGTTTTTGATACAACAATGCCGTCTGCTGGTTTATGTTTACATTGCAGACGGCATCGGCTTTTTAAAATAAAACACCACTAAATCGCGTAATCTTTCAATTCTTTAGCTTTTTCGCGTAACACTTTGGCAGAACATTTCAAAACTTGCACCGATTGTTCTTGCTCACTCAAGCTGCTGTCTACGCTGTTTTCGCATTCGGCGATGGCGTTTTGCATCCAACCCTCCCAGTCGCCAATCACGCGCGACAGCACATCATCAGGAATGCGTCGCGCAATTTCGCCCAAATCTTGACGCGCTTGTGTGAACACGTTTTCCGCGTCGTCTAAAGTTTGTTCCAACACTTTCGGTAACATTTCCTGCTCTTTCACCACCAATTCTGGCACGCGGTCGTTATTCCATTTGGTTAAACATTCCAAACGCGCCAATTCCTGCATTTGACCGTCGTCGCCCGCATCTAAAGCGGCTTGGCGGCAAGTGCTGTCTTTGCTGCGATTCCACGCAATTTGCTCTTTTTTCAATTGTTTACGCACATCGGGATTCATATCCGTCCACACGCGCGACACATTTTTGTCGGCGGCTTCAAAGTCCAAACGCGCTTGAGTTAAACGTCCTTCCAACTCAATCGCTTGTTCGGCAGCAAGTTCTTGCTGCTGCAATTCTTCAGGCGTAGACGCTGGCGTTTCTAGCGCAACCGACGCCTCTGATGCCGTCTGCGTGTTTTTTTCAAACTGCTGCGTGCTGGTTTTCATCAAATAAAACGCGCCGCCCACCAACAAACAGGCAATCACGCCCACCGCCACCAAAGCCGCGCCCGCACTGGTTTTGCGCTCGGGCTGCGTGTAATTTTGTGCCGTCTGCGCAGGCAAAGTTGGCTTTTGATGCACCACAACAGGTTGCTGAACTTGCGCCGCGTGTTGTGGGGTTTGTTGTGGCGTTGGCGTGGCTGGCTCGCCGCCTTGTCTGCCCAACAAACGCGCTTTTGCCGCTTGAAATTCTGCGTCGTTCAACACGCCGTCTTGGTGCAATTGCGCCAACTCGCGCAGCTGTTCGCTCAATGATTTTTCTGTCATAAGAATGCCATCCTATGGTTTATTCATTCCAATCAAAACGCGTTATTATACAAAAAAATCTGTATTTTATCGCCCACACAACACAGTTTTACCCAAAACAACACAAACGATAATCTGCAGACGGCATTTGGGCGTTTGTGTTACACTCTTGGCAATTTTTTGCACGATTTTGCTTCATCTTGGAACGGCCATGAACCCTTTACTCAACAAACTTCAACCCTATCCGTTTGCCCGTTTGCGTGCCGCCATGCAAGGCATCACGCCGCCAGCGCATTTGTCGCCAATTGCCTTACACATCGGCGAACCGAAACACGCCACGCCGCGCGTGATTTTGGACGCACTCAATCAAGCAAGCAGCGAGTTTGACAAATATCCGCTCACCGCAGGTTTGCCCGAATTGCGCCAAGC
>JAUNMN010000035.1:11245-18076 GCA_030531795.1 Neisseria sp. | reverse complement strand
GCGGTGGAATATTTCGTGTCTTACTATGATTATTACCAACCCGAAGCCTATGTGCCATCGCGTGATTTGTTTATTGAAAAAGACAGTTCCATCAATGAACACATCGAGCAAATGCGTTTGTCGGCAACTAAAAACCTGATGACGCGTGATGATGTGATTATCATCGCCACCGTTTCGGCGATTTACGGTATCGGCGACCCCAGCGAATATCAACAAATGGTGTTGTCGGTGAAAGAAGGTGATGTCTTAGACCAGCGCGACATTTTGGCTTTGCTGGTGTCCATGCAATACGAACGCGGCGATATGGATTTCAAACGCGGCAGTTTCAGGGTGCGTGGCGACGTGGTGGATGTGTATCCAGCGGAAAGTTCGGATTATGCCTTGCGCATTTCGCTGTTTGACGATGAAATCGAACGCTTGGATTTGTTTGACCCTTTGACTGGCGCGGTGCAGCAACGCGTTGGACGTTACACCGTGTTCCCGTCTAGCCATTATGTAACGCCGCGTGAGACGGTGTTGCGTGCTTGCGAGGGCATCAAAGCAGAATTGCGTGAACGCATTGAGTTTTTTGCACGCGAAAATCGCCCTGTGGAGCAACAACGCATCGAACAGCGTACCCGTTTTGACTTGGAAATGCTGTATGAAATGGGTTTTTGTAAAGGCATTGAAAACTACAGTCGCCATTTTTCGGGCAAAAAAGAGGGCGAACCGCCGCCAACTTTGATGGATTATTTGCCCAGCAACGCGATGATGTTTATTGACGAAAGCCATGTAACCATCGGGCAAATCGGCGCAATGTACAAAGGCGATGCCTCGCGCAAACAAAATTTGGTGGATTACGGTTTTCGCTTGCCGTCTGCACGCGACAATCGTCCGCTCAAATTTCATGAATTTGAACACATCATGCCGCAAACCATTTTTGTGTCGGCAACGCCAGCGGCATACGAGGGCGAACACGCAGGGCAGGTGGTGGAACAAGTGGTTCGTCCAACAGGTTTGCTCGACCCAAAAATTGAAGTGCGTCCCGTTGCCAGCCAAGTGGATGATTTATTAAGTGAAATTAACGAGCGCATTGCCAAAGGCGAACGCGTGTTGGTGACAACTTTAACCAAACGCATGGCGGAGCAATTGAGCGACTACTACAGTGAAATCGGGATTAAAGTACGCTATCTGCACAGCGATATTGACACGGTGGAACGCGTTGAAATCATTAGAGATTTGCGTTTGGGTTTGTTTGATGTCTTAATCGGGATTAACCTGTTGCGTGAAGGTTTGGACATTCCTGAAGTGTCGCTGGTGGCGATTTTGGACGCAGACAAAGAAGGTTTCTTGCGTTCGCACCGCAGTTTGATTCAAACCATCGGACGCGCCGCACGTAACGTCAATGGCGTGGCGATTTTGTACGGCGACAAAATCACCGACAGCATGAAATCGGCGATAGACGAAACCGAACGCCGCCGCGAAAAGCAAATGCGTTTTAACGAAGAAAATGGCATTGTGCCAAAGCAAATTGTCAAACAAGTCAAAGACATCATCGACGGGGTGTACCACGAAAGTGCAGATGGCAAGGCGAAAAAAGGCAAGCAAAAAGTGAAAGTCGGTGCGATACACAATGAAGCGGACGCGCTCAAAGAAATCGCCAAACTGGAAAAAGCGATGCAAGCGGCGGCACGCGATTTGCAATTTGAAGAAGCGGCAAGCTTGCGCGACCAAATTCGAGCGATTAAAGAAGGTTTGCTGTTTGGGGCAGATTGAGATTAAATTGCAGACGGCAGGCAGTTTGAACAAATGTTTGAGTTTCATAACATCTGCTTGTTTTATTTGAAAATAATTCATCAACAAGGAGTTTGAGCATGAAAGTAAACATTCCAGCATTAGAAAACGGCGTGTTTCCCGATAAGTTTGGCAAACGCGGCGGTCAGTTTGGCAAAAACGATATGCCAACGTATTCAATCCCTTTTGAAATCAGCGATGTGCCTGCAGGCACGAAGTCGTTTGCAGTGGTGCTGGATGATAAAGACGCAGTTACGGCAGCAGGTTTTGTGTGGACGCACTGGCTGATTGCGAATTTGAAACGCACGTCTGTGGCGGAAAACGAGAGTTTAACGGCAACAGATTTTGTGCAAGGTGCAAATTCGTGGGCGAGTGTGTTGGGCGGTTTGAGTGCAGAAGAGGCGGCGTGTTATGGCGGCATGGCACCGCCAAATTGCCTGCATCGCTACGATTTAACCGTTTACGCTTTGGATTGCGAGTTGGATTTACAAAAGGGCTTTCGCTTCAATGAATTGCATTACGCATTAGACGGACACGTTTTGGCGCAAGCGAGCGTTACGGGCGTGTATGATGTGTGAGTGAACCGCTAGACAGCATTGTTCTTTGTGGCTAAAATCTGCGGGCATTTTTTGTTTTATATCAAATGGTTTTACATCAAATTGAAAGGATAAACATGAAAAAGTTAATGAGCGTTTTGTTGGCAGCGACTTTGCTTGTGCCAGCTGTGGGCGTGGCGCACGGCACGCACAATCACGCGCAGACGGCAAGCAGTAAGGCGGCAACGCCAAAAGCAAAAGGGGTGTGGATTGATGTGCGTTCGGCAGAAGAATTTGCTGAAGGTCATTTGAATGGCGCGGTGAATATTCCAGTGAGCGAGATAGCGGCGAAAATCGCTAAAGTGAGCCCAAACAAAAACGCGCCTGTGAATTTGTATTGCCGCAGCGGCAATCGTGCGGAAGTGGCATTGAGAACCTTAAAAGAAATGGGTTACACGAATGTTACCAACCATGGCGGTTATGACGATTTGGTGAAAAAAGGCGTGCGCTGATTTGGCACAAATGAATGCGAAGTGAAAATGCCGTCTGCAGAAAATTGCAGACGGCATTTGTGTTTTGGTTTGGCGATTACTTACAAGAAACGCCTTGAATTTGTTCGTTTTTCAGTTTGATGTTGCACACGGTTGCAGATGAACCTGAAATGCTCACGCCGTCGGCTGACTTGCGTAAAACTAAAGGCTCTTTCGCGCCCATGGCAACGGCGGTGCGTGCGATGTTTTCCACTTTATCCGCTGGCAAACCCGATGAGTTTTCCTGAATTTGAATGTCTTTTGCCATTGCAGTTGCGCTGCTGGCAACGATGGCGAGTGTGAACATAACGCGTTTAAATTGTGTCATGGTTGTTTTCCTTGATGAAGTTCCTTGTCAGAACGAATGCGCAGAATAGGGCAATTCCATGTTAAAAACAAGCGATTTTGTGCATTTTTATGTTGTATTTTGGGATTTTGTGTAAATTTTTGTTTGGATAAAAGCAAAATGCCGTCTGCGGTTTGGGTGCAGACGGCATGATGTGTTTAACGCAATTCTTGGTGCAAACGTGCTAACCAAGTAGACAATTCTTTGCCCTGATAAGCCGAACCGTCTTGATTCAAAATGCGGATGTTCGCGCCATTGTTTTCACGTTCTACATAAGCAATCAAACGCTTGGCTGGCGCGGCTTCGCTCGCTTTTTTGCCGAACAAACGCGCGATGAAACCAGGTTTGTCTTCACGCATCGCGTCGGCTTCTTTTGGTGCAACTTCCACCATAAACGCTTGGCGTTCTTTGTTTTGACCCAAAACGGTTAAACCGATGCGGTCTAATGCCAACGCCACGCGATTCCAGTTGCGCTCGTAATCGCCCAACACGCTTACTGAATCGGCGTTTAATTTCGCCAACTGATTGCCTGATTTGTTGGCTTGGTTGCTTGCCAACTCTTGCGCAACTTGTTTTTCGTCCGCGCCCAAATATTGCATGAAGCGCCCCAAGAATGCGGCTTCTAAATTGACATCGCTCGGACGCGGTTGCCAAATGGTTTGGTCTTCGTTTTTGTCGCTGTAAACTTCTTGCATACCTTTGTGGGCGAAGAATACATCAGTGTTACCGTTTTTGCCTGCTTCAACGCGAATGATGAATTTATCGCGTTCGGCGGTTGAGTAGATGCCGCCCAAACCGACTTTTTCAAACAGGCTGCGAATGCCGTCGTTTGGCAATTTCGCGCGATTTTGCGCCCAGTCGGTTTCCATTTGTCCGATGGCTGGCTCTTCGCTGCCGATTTCAAAACCGCTTTCTTGCCAGAACGCTTTGAGTAAAGGCCAAATTTCAGCAGGTTTTTTGCCTGAAATTTCCAACCAACGTTGGCTGCCTTCGCGTTGCAATTTCACGCCTTTCACACCCGCCAACACTTCTTGATTTGCTGTTGCCACAGCGTTTGGCGAACGATTCACGTCGCTGGCACGCACCGCGCCGCTGCCTGCTGGCAATTGATACAAATTGCCTTGATTTGGATTGGTTAAATCTGGCGGTACTTCCAAATTCACGGTTTTGCGGTTTTCGCTTTGGTAGTCCAGTTTAGGCGTTTCAGATTTGTTTGAAGAACAGGCGGCAAGCGTACTTGCGGCGATGCTTGTTAAAACAAAGGTTTGAATACGGTTCATAAATGCTCCCGTGGTTTAAATCAATTGAGTGCTTTTTAGGGCTTGTTCTACTTTGGCGATGCCGTCTGCAGTTAAAGGCACAATCGGCAAACGCACATATTCATCACACAAACCTAAACGTTTGCACGCCCATTTTGGTGCGGCTGGGCTAGGTTCGCAAAACATGACGTTGTAAATCGGAATCAGTTGTTTATTGAGTTCGCGCGCAGCTGGAATATTGCCTTGAATCGCTTCGCGACACATATCGGCAAACAGTTTCGGTGCAACATTGCCAGCAACGGTAATCACGCCGTGTCCGCCGCACAACATAAACGCCAAACCCGTTGGGTCGTCGCCTGAATAAACGGCAAAACCTTCAGGCGCTTCGTTAATCAAGCTGATGCCGCGTTCGATGTCGCCGCTGGCTTCTTTCACGCCAACAATGTTCGGAATTTGCGCCAAACGCAAAACGGTTTCGTTGCTCATGTTCACAACGGTTCGCCCTGGCACATTGTAAATAATCATCGGAATGCTGGTTGCTTCGGCGATGGCTTTGAAATGTTGGTAAATGCCTTCTTGTGAAGGTTTGTTGTAGTAAGGAACAACCGAAAGCGTGTAGTCCGCGCCGAGTTCTTCGGCGGCTTTGGAAAGGGCAATCGCTTCAACGGTGTTGTTTGCGCCTGTGCCTGCAATCACAGGAATGCGCTTATTGACATGTTTTACAGTGGCTTCAATCACGGCAAGATGTTCTTCAACAGGCAAAGTCGCCGATTCGCCTGTTGTGCCAACGGCAACAATCGCGTCCGTGCCGTTTTCAATATGCCAATCCAATAGGTTTTTTAACTGTTCGTAATTGACGCTGCCATCGGCGTGCATCGGAGTGATGAGTGCAACTAAGCTACCTGTTAACATGATTGAAACCTTTATGCTTGAGGCTAGTAAAGCGCAGATTGTAGCCTAAAAGTCTGCTTTGGTGTGAAAAGATGCCGTCTGCACGATGATTTTTTCTGCGGTGCAGACGGCATGAGTGTCATAAAATCGGATTAAGATTCAAATAATTCGGCTGGAATTTGACACACGGGAATCGGCTGAATTTTGTGTTGCGTAGCGGTGTTTAAGCGGCGGAAAATCGCCAAAACTTCGGCTTCTCGCCCCGAAAAATCGCTGGGCTGCTTATCGCGTGGCACGCTCATCGCCCATTCCAACTCGGGATAAGTTGCACCCATTTGTTGCTCGTCTGTGCGCTCTTCGTCCCACAAACCATCGGTCGGTACGGCATTTTGAATGCTGGAGACAATCTCTAAATGTTTTGCTAATTCATAAACTTGGGTTTTTAACAAATCGGCAATCGGGCTGATGTCCACGCCGCCATCGCCGTATTTAGTGAAAAATCCCACGCCAAAATCTTCCACTTTATTGCCCGTGCCAGCGACAAGTAAGTTATTGATTTGTCCGTAATAATACAAAGTCAGCATCCGCAAACGCGAACGGCTATTCGCCAAAGCCAGCAAGCGATTGTTGGCATTTTCTTCGTTGGCAACCGTTTGTTCAAATTGTTCAAAAGTGGGCGTTAAATCCACGCACAAACTGCGAACATTCGTAAATTTCTCTTGCAAATCAGCGATGTGTTCTTGTGCACGATTGACTTGTTCGGCTTGTTGGCGAATCGGCATTTCCAGCAATAAAACGTCCAAACCCGTGCGCGCCGCCAAAGCGGAAACCACCGCCGAATCAATGCCGCCCGAGATGCCGACCACAAAACCTTTGCTGTTGGCTTGTTGGGCATACTGTTTTAACCAGCTGACGATGTGTTGGATAATGGCTTGATGTTGCATGGTTTTTCTCTTTGAGGTTGGGGCAAGATGCCGTCTGCAGTGTTTGGGTAAAGTGCAGACGGCATAGCTTGGGGTTTATCAATGTCGTTTCAATTTTGAGCTTGAATATTGTTTGTTTTAAGGTTTTCGTTTTAAGGTTTTTTCACCGCCGAAACCTTAATTTCCACTTTCCATTCGGGTTTTGCCAAACGCGCTTCTACGCAAGCACGGGCAGGCGCACGTTCGGGATTGACCCATTCGTCCCACGCCTTGTTCATCGCGTCATAATCCGCCAAATCAGGCAAGAAAATGGTCGCTTCCAAAATATGATTTTTGTCTGAACCCGCTTGGGCTAACCAGTGGTCGATTTGACGCAGTACATCGCGCGTTTGTTCGGTAACATCGGCATCGGTGTTTTCAGGTACCATGCCCGCCAAAAAAACAAAGCCATTAGAGGCGGTGGCTTCAGATAAGCGAGCGGTTTGACCGAAATATTGAATTGTCATCGTATTTTCCTTTTTTGCAAGTCAATAAAGCCTTGCTATGGTAACATAATGCCCGTTTTGTTTAACC
>JAUNMN010000035.1:0-11145 GCA_030531795.1 Neisseria sp. | reverse complement strand
ATGGCAAAAACTGATTATCCGATGACGATGGCGATTCGTTTTTTGCGTGAACAGCAAATCGATTTTCGCCCACATTTATACGACTACGAAGAACGCGGCGGCACAGCACATTCGGCGGCGTGTTTGGGCGTTGCCGAGCATCAAGTCATCAAAACCATTGTTTTGCAAAACGAAAACAAACAAGGTTTGATTGTGTTGATGCACGGCGACAAGCAGATTTCCACACGCAATTTGGCACGCGAGTTGGGCATGAAACACATCGAACCTGCCGACCCGAAACAAGCGAACAAATGGACGGGTTATTTGGTGGGCGGCACAAGTCCGTTTGGCATCAAAATGCCTTTGCCTGTTTATGTGGAAACGAGCGTGTGGGATTTGCCCGAAATCTATATTAACGGCGGCAAACGCGGATTTTTGGTGTCGCTGTCGCCCCAAGCCTTAAACAGTTTAAACGCGAAAAGCGTGAATGTGGCGGTGGATTAGTTTGTGCCGTCTGCAGTTTGAAACCTTCGCAAAATCTCCATCTTTGGTACATTTCTTTGTGATGTGCTTCTCGAACGCTTGCCGTACTATTTGTACTGTCTGCGCGTTCTGCGATGCTTTCACTGCGAACTGTACTCAAATCTGGAGTTTTGCCAAGGTTTCAGTTGGCGAAGCAATCAAGCGCCGATGGCATAACAAAACATTCAATCTATTGATTTTTTATACAAATAAACACAGGGAATAAATATGCACTATCTCATCATCAGCATTTGTTGCAGCGTGTCGGTGGCGATTTTATTGAAGTTGGCACGTCAAAATAAGGTGGAAATCGAACAAATGGTGGGCGTGAACTATTTGATTGCGATTGCGCTGACCGTGTATTTTCTGCAACCGAACATCAGCGACTGGCAAGCGTTTGTGCCGACTTGGTGGCTGTTTGCCGCTTTGGGCATCTTGTTACCCAGCGTGTTTGTGATTATGGGGCGTTCGGTGGCGGCGGCAGGGATTGTCAAATCAGACGCGGCGCAACGCCTATCGCTGTTTTTGCCGATTATCGCGTCTTTTGTGATTTTCGGCGAACAACTGTCGCAAGGGCGTTTAATCGGTTTGGTGTTGGCGTTTATCGCCTTGATTTGTTTGCTGTTTAAAACCAGCGACAAAGCCAGTTCGGGCGCGCAGACGGCATTGTTGCTGCTCGGCGTGTGGGCAGGTTATGGCGTGATTGATATTTTGTTCAAACAGCTGGCGAAAAGCGGCACGGCATTTGCAGGCAACTTGTTGATTGCCTTTATTTTGGCGGGTGTGTTGATGTTTGGCTATTTGTTTTACCGCCAAACCAAGTGGACAGCTTCAGGCATCGCTGGCGGCGTGTTGCTCGGTGCATTGAATTTCGGCAATATTTTGTCTTATATCAAAGCACATCAAGCGATGGCGGACAATCCGACTTTGGTGTTTGCAGGCATGAACATCGGTGTGATTACGCTGGGAACGTTGGCTGGTGCGGTGTTGTTTAAAGAAAAAATCAGCGCGATTAACGCCGCTGGCGTGGCGATTGCGATTGCCGCCATTGCGTGTTTGTTTTACTGGCAGACTTTGGCAAGTTTATTTGTATAAACCAAGATGAAACCTTTGCAAAATCTCCATCTTTGGCACATTTCTTTGTGATGCGCTTCTCAAACGCTTGCCGTACTACTTGTACTGTCTGCGCGTTCTGCGATGCTCACACTGCGAACTGTACTCAAATCTGGAGTTTTCCAAAGGTTTCAATTATGTATGCCGTCTGCAGACGGCAAAATTCAAAATTTAAAATAAAAACAGAACGATAAGCAATGACACGCAAAACCGATAAAACTTTGAAACCAGCCGAACGCATTTTGTTGGTTGGCATGATGATGGCGGCGGACTTTTCGGGCAGCAATGAAGTGCGCGAACGCTTGTTTTTGGCGGCTTTAGACGAAGCGGCAGAACTGGTGCGTGCGACTGGCGGCGAGTTGGTGCAGACGGCATCGCTCAAACGCGAAAAAGCCCATTCTGCTTTGTTTGTTGGCACAGGCAAGGCGGACGAGTTGGCGGCAATCGTTGCCGAACATGCGATTGATTTGGTGGTGTTCAACCACGAACTCACGCCGACTCAAGAACGCAATTTGGAACGCGTTTTACAATGTCGCGTGTTGGACCGCGTGGGTTTGATTTTGGCGATTTTTGCCCAACGCGCCCAGTCGCAAGAAGGCAAATTACAAGTGGAGTTGGCACAATTAAACCATTTGAGCAGCCGTTTGGTACGCGGTTACGGGCATTTGCAAAGCCAAAAAGGCGGCATCGGTTTGAAAGGGCCAGGGGAAACGCAATTAGAAACCGACCGCCGTTTAATCCAAAGCAAAATCAATGCCTTAAAAAAACAATTGCAGGCAGTTGCCAAGCAACGCGAAACCAGACGCAAAGCACGTTTAAACAGTCGCATCAAAACTTTTGCGCTGGTGGGCTACACCAACACGGGCAAATCCAGTTTGTTCAATCGTTTAACCAAATCTGAAGTTTTGGCGAAAAATCAATTGTTTGCCACGCTGGACACAACTGCACGCAAATTGTTTCTCGCTCCCGAATTGAGCGTGATTTTGACGGATACGGTGGGTTTTGTCCGCGATTTGCCGCACGGTTTGGTGGCGGCGTTTTCGGCAACTTTGGAAGAAACCGCTTTGGCAGATGTGTTGTTACACGTTGTGGATGCAAGCCATGTGCATTACGAACGCCAAATTGATGATGTCAATCAAGTGCTTGCAAAAATCGGTGCAGGCAAAGTGTCGCAAATTTTGGTGTACAACAAAATCGATTTATTGCCTGAACAAGAACGCGTTGCTGGAGTGTTGCGCGACGGACAAGGGCGGGTGATGGCGGTGAATATTTCGGTGTTGAGCGGCGCAGGTTTGGACGATTTGCGCTCGGTTTTACAAGAACTGGCAATGTCGTCTGCTGGCAATCATCTTTCGGAAAATCATTGAATTATTATTTATTTGAAAAGGAAAAATCATGAAAACCGCAATTTTGAGTTCGCTTGCCGTCTGCACTTTGGCAGCTTGTGCCACTTCGCCTGAATGGCAAGCGCGTCGCGCGGCGGAGCAACAACGTTACGAGCAACAATTACAAGTGGCTTTGGCGGCGCAATGCGATTTGCCAACCGCCGAACTGATGCGTCGCCAGTTTGCCAATGAAATCGGGCAAACTCAAAAAGAGCAGCAAGATTTTCGCGTGCAATATGTTGAAAAAGTGGGCGACAAAATGTTCCAAGCCTGCTACCGCATGGCGTGGCAAAACTACACCGCGCAACGCCGTTTAGAAGATTTGCGTTGGCGCGATTACGATGATTTTTGGTATGGCAATTCGCGCGTTTGGCGTTACTGGTAAAAGCGCGAATCTTGTGAACAAAATCAAGCGATTGCCACTTGCAGACGGCATCCGCGTTAAAACGCGTTAAAAGCCGTGCTTTTGAAGCCAAGAAATTGACCGAAAAGCCAAAAAAGGGGATAATCGCGCACCTAAACAGGCAGCACAACGCTGCCTAAACCTTTTAAAAAATCTCCAAATTAAACACATCAAAACATGAAATCACCCGAACTTTTACTGCCAGCAGGCGGCTTGGAACGCATGCGAGCGGCTTATGATTACGGCGCAGACGCGGTTTACGCTGGTTCGCCGCGTTACTCTTTGCGTGCGCGTAACAATGAATTTGCTAAGTTGGACGTGTTGGCGCAAGGCATACGCGAAGCGCACGAACGCAATAAAAAATTCTTTTTGACAGTCAATACCTTACCGCACAATTCCAAACTCAAAACCTTTATGGCAGACATGGAACCTTTGATTGCCATGAAGCCCGATGCCTTGATTATGGCAGACCCTGGGTTGATTATGAATGTGCGCGAGCGTTGGCCAGAAATGCCGATTCATTTGTCGGTGCAGGCGAACACGACCAACTACTGGGGTGTGAAATTTTGGCAAAAAATCGGCGTGGAACGCATTATTTTGTCGCGCGAATTGTCTATGGAAGAAATCGCCGAAATTCGCCAAGAATGCCCCGACATTGAATTAGAAGTGTTTGTGCATGGCGCATTGTGTATTGCGTATTCAGGTCGTTGTTTATTATCGGGTTATTTCAATCATCGCGACCCAAACCAAGGCACTTGCACCAACTCATGCCGTTGGGATTACAAGGTTCACGACACCCAAATCGACGAAATGGGCGATGCGCGTTTGTTGCAAGGTTTTGATTTTAATAAAGCGCAAGAAGAAGCGAATGCGAATTTTGAAGGCATCAACGGACAAATTCGTCATCCAGCCGCCGACAAAATTTATTTGATTGAAGAAAGCAACCGCCCAGGTGAATTCATGCCGATGATGGAAGACGAACACGGCACATACATCATGAATTCCAAAGACTTACGCGCGATTGAACAAATTGCCAAACTCACTGAAATCGGCGTGGACAGCTTGAAAGTGGAAGGGCGCACCAAGTCTTTGTATTACGTCGCACGAGTGGCGCAAGCGTATCGCAAGGCGATTGATGATGCGGTGGCAGGTAAGCCGTTTGATTATGGTTTGCTGGCGGAGTTGGAAGGTTTGGCAAACCGCGGCTACACACCTGGATTTTTGGAACGTCATCAAACCAAAGAATACCAAAATTATTTGAACGGTCATTCGATTGCCAAACAAAGTCAGTATGTTGGTCATGTAACCGAAATCGACGGCGAAGGTTGGGCAACAATTGAAGTGAAAAACCGTTTTGCAGTGGGCGATACTTTGGAAATCATTCACCCAACAGGTAATCAAAACATCGTTTTGTCGGCAATGAAACGCAAGGGCGAAGCAGCAGAAATTGCCCCTGGTAATGGCATTCAAGTGCAAATTCCGAATATGCAAGGCAAGGATAAAGCACTGATTGCCCGCGTGATGAATCCATAAGACAAAACATTTTGGCAAACATGATGCCGTCTGCAGACGGCATGAAGCGAAATTTGAAACAAGGAAAAACACAATGAAAAAAGCATTATTCACATCTTTAGCGATGGTTTTGGCTGGCAGCGCGTTGGCAGAACAAACTCCAGTTTCAGTTGCGCCAAGCGACATCAATACGCAAATCAGCCAAGTTTTGGCACAAGGCGAAAAAGTGGCGATGTTTGGCACATTAAACAAACAAAACGGCACGCCTGTGTTTGAAGCCTATTCAGAATTTAGCCGTTTGGCAGGTCCAGATTTCTGCTGGGTTGCCAAAGGCTTTACTGCAGGTTCAACTCAATCTGCTTTTTTGGAATTTAGCGCGCCCGTTGGCAGCAATTTTGTGATGCCAGGTGTGTTTGTTGAACGCAGCGAAGATGGCAAAAAGCACGCATTAGCGTTTAAAGCACCTGCGAATGCCCAAGGCGAAATCACTCAATGCTGGAAATTTGATTCTAAAGACTCTTTAGGACAATACAGCGCGACTTTGCAAGTTGGCACAACCAGCTTCCCAACCTTCAATTTCACCGTTGTGAAATAAAACCGCTAACCATGCCGTCTGCAGTTTGATTTCTGCAGACGGCAAAACCGTTTTTTAGAGATAGAAAATGAATTTAAATCAACAAGTTGCTTATCAAGTTGAGCAAGCGTTTGCCGCTGCTGGCATCGCAGGCAGCCCGATTGTGTTGCAAGTGGCAAAAGATGCCAAATTTGGCGATTTTCAAGTCAATGGCGTGATGGGTGCAGCCAAAGCCGCCAAACAAAATCCGCGTGATTTGGCAAACCAAGTTGCCGCTGCTTTAGCAGAAAATGCCATTATTGAGCACGCTGAAGTGGCAGGACCAGGTTTCATCAATTTGCGTTTGCGTGCCGATTTTTTGGCGAACGCGATTGCCCAAGCACGCCAAGATGAACGCGCTGGCGTGGCTTTGAGCGATAATGCTCAAACCGTTGTGATTGATTATTCGTCGCCAAATTTGGCAAAAGAAATGCACGTTGGGCATTTGCGTTCCAGCATCATCGGCGACAGCATCTCGCGCGTTTTGGAATTTTTGGGGCATAAAGTGATTCGCCAAAATCACGTTGGCGACTGGGGAACGCAATTCGGTATGCTGGTTGCTTATATGGTTGAGCAACAAAAAGACAATTCGGCGTTTGAGTTGGCGGATTTGGAACAGTTTTATCGTAATGCCAAAGTGCGTTTTGATGAAGATGCAATTTTTGCCGACACCGCACGCGAATATGTGGTGAAGCTGCAAGGCGGCGATGAGCAAGTGCTGGCTTTGTGGAAGCAATTTGTGGCGATTTCATTGAGCCATGCCCAAAAGGTTTACGATGTGTTGGGCGTGAAACTGCGTCCCGAAGATGTGGCAGGCGAATCGAAATACAATGATGATTTGCAGTCTGTGGTCGATGATTTGGTGGTAAAAGGTTTGGCGGTGGAAGACGACGGCGCGAAAGTCGTGTTTTTAGACGAATTTGCCAACCAAGATGGCGAACCAGCCGCATTTATCGTGCAAAAACAAGGCGGTGGCTTTTTGTATGCCAGCACCGATTTGGCGTGCGTGCGTTATCGCGTAGGCAAATTAAATGGCACGCGTTTGTTGTATGTGGTGGATCATCGCCAAAAATTGCATTTTGAACAATTGTTTACCACTTCACGCAAAGCGGGCTATTTGCCTGACAACGTGCAAGCTGAGTTCATCGGTTTTGGCACGATGATGGGCAAAGACGGCAAACCGTTCAAAACCCGTTCAGGCGATACTGTCAAGCTGGTGGATTTGTTGGACGAGGCAGTAGAACGCGCCGCTGCTTTGGTGCAAAGTAAAAATGCCGATTTGTCGGCAGACGAAGTGGCGAACATCGCTCGTGTGGTGGGCATCGGTGCGGTGAAATACGCCGATTTGAGCAAAAACCGCACCAGCGATTATGTGTTTGACTGGGATAATATGCTGTCGTTTGAAGGCAACACCGCCCCTTATTTGCAATACGCTTACACTCGTGTGCAAAGCGTGTTCAAAAAAGTGGGCGAGTGGAACACCAACATCGTGCCGCAATTGAACGAAGCACTGGAAAAGCAGTTGGCGGTGGAATTGTTGAAATTTGAAGACGTGTTGCAAAGCACGGCGGCGAGTAATCATCCGCATTATTTGGCGGCGTATTTGTATCAAGTGGCAACCTTGTTCAGCCGTTTTTACGAAGCCTGCCCGATTTTGAAAGCCGAAGGCGAAGTGCGAGACAGCCGTTTGGCTCTGGCGGATTTAACCGCCCGCACGCTGAAAACAGGCTTGGATTTACTGGGCATTGAAACTTTAGAAGTGATGTAAATTCATTTGGCGTAAAAATCATGCCGTCTGCTGTTTGTTGTGAACTGCAGACGGCATTTTGTTTTGATGAAGCGACTCAAACAGTTATGCTGGCTGTTCCGCCATTTTGAGTGCTTGCTGAATGTCCACCGCCACAATCCGCGATACGCCTTTTTCTTGCATGGTTACGCCGATGAGTTGTTCCGCCATTTCCATGGTGATGCGGTTGTGTGAAATGTAGAGAAACTGGGTTTGTGCCGACATTTCTTTCACGAGTTGGCAAAAGCGACTGGTGTTGGCATCGTCTAGCGGTGCGTCCACTTCGTCAAGCAAGCAAAACGGCGCGGGATTCAGGCTAAACAGCGAAAACACCAAGCTAATCGCGGTGAGTGCTTTTTCGCCACCGCTCAATAAATGAATGGTGGAATTGCGTTTACCAGGAGGACGCGCCATGATGGACACGCCAGCAGTGAGCAAGTCGTCTCCTATCATGTGCAAACTGGCTTCGCCACCGCCAAACAAAACGGGGAAAAAACTCTGCACTTTTTCGTTTGCCGCATCAAAGGTTTCTTTGAAACGGGTTTTGGTTTCCTTGTCAATTTGGGCGATGGCTTCTTCCAGCATCGCAATTGCCGTCTGCACATCTTGGCTTTGGTTTTGATAATAATCGCCGCGTTCGCGTGCTTCTTCCAACTCTTGCAATGCCGCCAAATTCACCGCACCCAATGCCTGAATTTGTTGTGCCAAATTGCCAATATCTTGATTGAGTAATTTTAAATTACCCGATTGCTGCGCCAATTGTTCCAACGCCTCCAAATCGGCGGCACGTTCGGTTAAATTTTGATGAAAACGCTTGGCATTGATGAGTGCTTCTTGCTGTTGCAGCAGGGCGGTTTGGGTGCTTGCCTGCACTTGAGGCAAGGCAATCGCCACTTGTTGCACCGCCGCATAACGTTGGCGACCAAGTTCTTGAGTGTGTTCTAATTTTTGCTGGGCGTTGGCGATTTGTTCATTTAATTCAAAGACTTGTTCGCCAAAAGTTTCCAGCTGCACGCTTTGTTCATCGTTGGCATCTTGCTGTTCAAACTCTAAAGCCAACTCGCTTTGTCGCTGTTGCCATTCTTCCGCTTGCAGGTCTAATTGAATAATTTGTTCAGCAAGCAATTGTTTTTTCTGTTCAATTTTATGGCGTGCTACTTCGGAAATGCCGTATTGACGGTTTGCTTCCATCAACGCCAAACGCGCTTGTTTGAGTTGATTTTGCTGCTGATTGCGGTTGTCGCCCAATTGATTTTGCTGTTGCGACAAGGTTTCCAAAGCATCGGATAAAGTGGCGATGTCTTGCCCGATGCCGTCTGCACTGTGGCTGGTAAGCAGATTTTCTTCGTCCAACTGCGCCAACTCTTGCACAATATGTTCACGACGCAGCTGCCCTTGGTTGGTTTTGGCAAGCAATTCAGTCGCGGTTTGTTGGGCAACTTGCCAACGCGCCGCGTGTTCACGCTGGCTAATCAGCAATTGTTTGGTGTGGTTTTCATGTTGATTGAGTTGCTGCTCTGCCTGTTCTTGGGCAAGACGCAAACGCTCGCATTCGGGTTGCAAATTGCATAAAGCGTTTTCCAAAGCGTCTAATTGATTTTTTTGTTCAATCAATTGATTGGCATCGTTTTTATCAAACAAAAGCACGCCGATTTTGTCTACTTGATGACCTTCAGGCGTTAGCCAAAACTGATGATTTTGCAAATCTTTTTGGTGTTCCAACGCATACGCCAAATTCGGCGCACACAACACGCCGTCCAGCCAAAACGCTACTGCCGCTTGAAAATCGCCTTTGATGTGCAACTGATTGATGAGTGCCTGCACGGGCAAATTTTTCTTGGAAGCACTCGTGTTGCGGTCAAACCACGCCGCCGAACCTTGCGGCAAATCGCCCGCCACAGGTGTGTTGCCGTCTATCGCTTTGGCGTGTAAACGTTTTGCCAGCACCACCGCCAGCGCGTGTTGCCATTCGCTTGGTGCTTGAATGTTTTGCCACAATTCGCCATCGTTTTGATAGGGCGTGTTTTGCCAAAAATCGTTTGTATGTTTTTGACTATTCAATAATTTATCTAATGCCGCGTGTTTCGCTTGCGCCTGCAATAATTCATTGAATTTGGCTTGATAGGCGGCGTTGGCGCCTTGAAATTGTTGCTTCAAAAGGGCAGTTTGCTCTTCGTTGAGCAACAATAATTCTTCGTAATGCTCGTGTTCTTGTTGCAGATTTTGAGCGGTTTGCTGTGCCGTCTGCACTTCGTTTTCGCTGGGCAAATTCAATGCCGCCAATTCATTTTGCAAACGCGTTTGGCGGTTGGTGTGATTTTTTTGATTTTGTTCGGCGTGTTGAAGTTGTTGATTTTTCAAACCCAATTCGCGTTTGATGCGATTGATTTCATCTTGCTGACTTTGAAACGCGTTTTCCAACTGATTTTGGCGTTCTTCCAATTCGGGCAACAACTCTTCGCGTTCGGCAATTTGCATCGCCCATTCGCTTAACTCAATTTGTTTTTCTTCTAAATGATTGTTTTCTAATTCAATTTCTTCGTCTAGCTGTTGCTTTTGATGAGCGATTTTTTGCAAAGACGCTTGTGCATTGAGTTGTTCGCGTTCCAAACGCTGTTGCAAATGACGTTGCGAGCGGATTTGCTCTTCCAAACGAGCAGATTGTTCGCGAATAAACGCTAATTGTGCATTTAATTGCTGCAGCTGGCTTTGTTCGGCATTTTCTTGTTCACGCAAGGTTTGAATTTCGGTATTTAATTGCGTTTGTTGTTGCGATAATTCTTCTTGTTTTTGCAGAGCAAACGCGTGTTGTTCGGTCGCTTTGTCTGCGCTCTGCAATGCCTGTTGCCATTGCACAAAATCCAGCAAATCTTGTTGTTGATTGAGTTGGGCGGTTAAAAGTTGATATTGTTGTGCCGTCTGCGCTTGCTTTTCCAGTTTTTCCACTTGGCGGGTCAATTCGCCTTGCAAATCTGCCAAACGCTGTAAATGTTCGCGTGTGTCTTTTAAACGTGCTTCGGTTTCTTTGCGTCGCTCTTTGTATTTGGACAAACCCGCTGCTTCTTCCAAATAAGCACGCAATTCTTCAGGTCGCGCTTCAATAATCCGCGAAATCATGCCTTGCTCAATCACGGCATAACCGCGCGCCCCCACGCCTGTTCCCAAAAACAAATCGGTAATGTCTCTGCGTCTAACTATTTGATTGTTAATGTAATAAGTGGAATCACCTTGGCGCGTAAGTTGGCGTTTGATGCTCACTTCGGCATAACGCCCCCATTCGCCTTGCAAACTGAAATCGCTGTTGTCAAACACCAGTTCCACCGAAGCACGCGGCGCAGGTCGGCGCGTTGCCGCACCGTTAAAAATCACATCTTGCATGCTTTCGCCACGCAATTGTTTGGCTGACGCTTCGCCCAACACCCAACGCACCGCGTCGATTACATTCGATTTGCCGCAACCGTTTGGCCCAATCACGGCAACCAGTTGCCCAGGCACATGAATGGTGGTTGGGTCAGTAAAAGATTTGAAACCTGCGAGTTTGATGTGGGTTAAACGCATATGAAACCGTTCACAAAAAGCGAAAAAAGACGCGTATTTTACTGGAAATCTGAATGCTGGAAAACCAAGCATAGGGCATACGCTTGGCGTTTTCTTGTTTTTAGGTTTGCTTGGCAAAACCTGCCGTCTGCAAGTTTGATTTGTGCTTATTTTGTCATTGAAGCACGCCTTAAACACAAAACGCCAAATGCAGACGGCATCAGTTGTTTTCTTGATATTCTTGGTCTAATTGTTTGAGCCAATTGAGTTTTTCTTGAATTTTGCTTTCCAAACC
>JAUNMN010000034.1:16865-18461 GCA_030531795.1 Neisseria sp. | reverse complement strand
GCAGCGAGTTTGACAAATATCCGCTCACCGCAGGTTTGCCCGAATTGCGCCAAGCCTGCGCCAACTGGTTGCAACGCCGTTACGACGGTTTAACGCTCAATCCCGAAACCGAAATTTTGCCTGTTTTGGGCAGTCGCGAAGCCTTGTTTTCCTTTATTCAAGTCGCGCTAAATCCAGCCGCAGACGGCAAAAACATCGTCATCAGCCCGAATCCGTTTTACCAAATTTATGAAGGCGCAACGCTGCTCGCAGGCGGCGAAATCGTGTTTGCCGATTGCCACGCGCCGCGCTTTTTGCCCAACTGGGCAAGCATTAGCGAAGACGTTTGGCAACGTTGCCAAGTGGTGTTTACCTGCTCGCCCAACAACCCCAGCGGCAGCGTGATGAGTTTAGACGAATGGAAAGAACTATTTGATTTACAAGACAAATACAATTTCATCATCGCGTCCGACGAATGCTATTCCGAAATTTATTTTGGCGACAACAAACCGCTGGGCGGCTTGCAGGCGGCACATTTGCTCGGTCGTGGCAACAAAAATATGCTGATGTTTACCAGCCTGTCTAAACGCTCCAACGTGCCAGGTTTGCGCTCGGGTTTTGTCGCGGGCGATGCGCAACTGATTGAAGCGTTTTTGCTTTATCGCACTTATCACGGCAGCGCAATGGGCGTTCCCGTTCAACGCGCCAGCATCGCCGCGTGGGACGACGAAGCGCACGTTGCCGAAAACCGTCGTTTGTATCAAGAAAAATTTGAACGCGTGTTGCCGATTTTGCAAGAAAAATTTGAAGTCGCCATGCCCGACGCATCGTTTTACATTTGGCTCAAAGTACCAGACGGCGACGATTTGGCGTTTGCCCAAAAACTCTATCGCGAAGCCGCGATTCAAGTTTTACCAGGACGATTCTTGGCACGCGACACCGCCAACGGCAACGCTGGCAAAGGCTATGTGCGCATCGCTTTAGTCGCCGAAGTAGACGTGTGCATTGAAGCGGCAAAAAGAATGATTGATTTGGTTTAACTGATTGATTTTAAAATAACTTAAACACATTTTAATCAAAATGCCGTCTGCGGTTTAAAAAACTGCAGACGGCATTTCGTTTATCCAACCAACATTATTCGTGGTTCACCATCAAACACAAACCTGTTTCGGTATGATTCGCGATATTATCAGCCAGCGTTCCCGCTTGAATGTCGCGCCACTCATAGCTATTGTCCAGCTCATGGTCTACCGAAGCCAAATGATTTGCGTCCCTATCGTAAGCAACCAAATACTTATCGGCAACCTTTTGCGTACCGCAATCATAAGTTTTCTTGCGAATCAAATCGTAAACAAACTTACCCTGAAACATCTTCATCGGCACAGCATAAGTCGTTTTTTCCCACACCGTGATTTGCTTGCCGTTGGTGTCAATATGGTCAAAATCCACATACGATTTCACACCGTCGCCCGTATTTGCCATTTCCACCCAGTTTTCAGCATGGCTTGCACCACTTGCCAACAACAAAATCACACTCAATAAATATTTCATTTTATTAAACTTTATCCACAAAACCCCAAGCTACGCCATCAGTTGCGGAAACAGCGTGCGCAAACC
>JAUNMN010000034.1:0-16765 GCA_030531795.1 Neisseria sp. | reverse complement strand
TTATCCACAAAACCCCAAGCTACGCCATCAGTTGCGGAAACAGCGTGCGCAAACCTGCCACCACAATTTCCACCGCCACCGCCGCCAGCAAAATGCCCATAATGCGATTCAAAATCGCCAAGCCAGTATCGCCCAACCAGCGAATCACCATCGCAGCAACCACCAAACTCAAATAGCAAATCAAGCTCACCACAAAGCCAGCCGACAAAATAAAAGCGTAATCTTGGTAAGTGCGAGCTGATGACGAATAAATAATCACGGTAGAAATGCCACCCGGTCCAATCATCATCGGAATTGCCAGCGGCACAACCGACATTGCGGCAAGATTATGCGATTCGGCGTGCACCACAATTTCTTTGCCTTCTTGCGTGCCAACATCGGGTTTGGCGGGATTACCGCCGCCGCTCATCATGGAAACAGCAATCAAAAACAATAAGATACCGCCACCAATTTGAAACGAACCGATGCTGATGCCCAATGCTTTTAAGAGCAAGCCGCCGCCCAAAGTAAACACCACAATCGCACCAAACACCGCTAAACCCGCCATTTGGGCAACGCGATGCTTTTCGCGTTTTGCCAAACCGCGCGTCAAATCCAAATACAAAGACAGCGCGCCAAACGGGTTAATCAACACCATAAACGCCAAAATCAGCTTGGCAATTTCCAATTCCATGATTTTTCTCCTTATTTTTCAGCACAATCCGCGCTTATGCCGTCTGCAAAATATCGTCTAAAAACTCAATCCAATGTTGCACAGGCAGTTGCGGCGTGTGCAAATGTGCGATGCAACCGATGTTTGCCGACACGATTCTCTCGGGCTGCGATTCGCTCAATGCCTGCAATTTATGCGCGCGCAATTGTTGCGACAACTCGCTTTGCAACACCGAATAAGTGCCAGCCGAACCACAACACAAATGCGCGTCGCGTGGCAAGCTAAACGCAATCCCCAAACGCTGAAACAGTTGCTCCACACTGCCTTTGAGCTTTTGTCCGTGTTGCAAACTGCAAGGCGCATGATAAGCGATTTTGGGGATTTTTGCAGAGCCGTCGGCGGCGGAAAAACGCTGCGCCAACAAGTCGCGCAAGGCTTCGCTTTCTTGTAGCAAAAATTCCACGATGTCTAATGTGTGTTCACTGATTTTGCGTGCTTTTTCGGCGTAGTTCACATCATTTCGCAGATGATGTGCGTATTCTTTAATCGTTGCGCCACAACCAGACGCGTTGCTAATCAGCACCGTGCCGTCTGCAATTTGCGGAAACCATGCGTCAATATTGCGCCGCATTTGATTAAGCGCGTCTTCGTGAGCGTTCAAATGCAAATTCACTGCGCCACAACAATTTTGCATCGCTGGCTGAACCACTTGCACGCCGAGTTTGTCCAACACTCGGCGCGTGGCGTGGTCAATATTCGGCGACATCGCAGGTTGAACGCAACCCAGAGGCAACAGCACTTTGCGTTGATGTGTTTGCGTTGGCAAGGATTTCAGCGGCGATTTGGGCAAGATTTTTTGTTTCAAACTGGCAGGCAACGCGCCGCGCACGCTTTGCCCAAACCTATAGCTTGCCGCAAACAAAGTTGGGCTGTTCATTAAATAACGCAATCCATAACGCAACCAACGCTGCCGACGCGGTCGCTGAACTTGTTGTTCCACAATCCAACGCCCAAAATCCAACAATTTGCTGTATTCCACGCGCGCAGGGCAAGTCGTTTCGCAGGCGCGACACGTCAAGCAACGGTCTAAATGCGCTTGCGTTTCGGGCGTTGCCGCCGCGCCTTCCAGCACCTGTTTCATCAAATAAATGCGTCCGCGCGGGCTGTCTAATTCGTTGCCCGTAAGCTGATAGGTTGGGCAAGTTGCGCTGCACATGCCGCAATGCACGCAGCGGCGCAACATGGTTTCGGCGATTTTGGCGTTTTCGTCCAAGGCAAATAAAGGGCTTAATCGCGTTTGCATGATGCCTCCAAATTGCAGACGGCATCAGCCGCAAAACGCAAACGATTTGGATTAAAAATACCTTTTGGGTCAAACAGTTGCTTTAAGCGTTGCTGAATTGCCGCGTTGCCCAAAGGCAAAGCATCAAACACGCTTTCGCCTGCGTTTGGCACGCCGCGGAACAAAGTTGCGTGTCCGCCAACAGCGTGCACTTGCGCACGAATTTCCTGCGCCGACAAATTGCTGCGATACCAGCGCAACAAACCGCCCCACTCCATACAAAATTCGCCATTTAATGCCAAATCAGGCACACCATGCGGCAAACTGATGCGCCACAAACGTTCATTTGGCGATAAAGTGAAAAACGGCAAACGCTGTTCGCGCACGTCCAACCAAAAGCGCGTCGCTTCATCGTTTGCCAAAACATCGCCGCCGATTTTGGCTTGCGCAGCGGCAACGCCTTTTTCTGTGCCACTCAAACGCAAAAACAGGCGGTTATCGTGCCAAAACGTGCCCGAAAGCGGCAAAGGTTGGCGCATCAAAGCGGTCATCGTGTCGCGCGCTTGTGCGGCGGTTTGCGACAAACACAGCGTTTGGGTGAAAAACGGCGCAGGCAACACTTTCAGCGCGATTTCACTCAACACGCCCAACGTGCCAAGCGAACCCGTCATCAGCTTATGCACGTCAAAACCCGCCACGTTTTTTACCACACGTCCGCCAAATCGCAAGATTTGTCCTTTTCCGTCAATCATTTGACAACCAATCACGAAATCACGCGGTGCACCAACGTGGATTCGTCTTGCGCCTGCCAAAGCAGTTGCCACCGCGCCACCGATGCTTGCGCTGTCGCCAAAATGTGGCGGTTCAAACGGCAAAATTTGTTGGCGAGTAGCAAGCAAATCTTCAATTTCTTGCAAACGCGTGCCTGCTTTCACCACCAACACCAGCTCATCTGGGTCGTACGCCACCACGCCGCGATGCGCCGACACGTCCAAAAGCTGCGCATCGGGCGCAACCGCTTCGCCATAAAACTGTTTCGTGCCGCCAGCTTGTATCCGCAAAGGCGTGCCCTTGGCGTATGCCGTCTGCACTTGATTTTGTAGATTCAGTAATTCGTGTTCCATCATGTTTTCAATTTTATTGTTGGATTGCCTTGTGTGTTCCTTGCGCTGCTGCCTTTGCAGACGGCATCAAAAGCGTTCCAAATCGGCAAATTGTTGCAAAACTTGCTGTTCGCGCGCCAAACCGTATTCGGTGCAACGTTTGCGCGTGGGCAAGGCTTTGTCGGGATTGAGTATGCCAGCGGTATCAAACGCGGCTTTCACGCCCCACAACATCTCGCGTTCCGCGTCAGCAAACTGGCTGCACATCGCATTGAGTTTTTCCACGCCCACGCCGTGTTCGCCTGTAATCGTGCCACCCAAACGCACGCATTCTTCCAAAATCGCCATGCCAAACGCTTCCGCCTTTTCCCACTCGCCTTTTTGGTTGTCAAACAAAATCAGCGGGTGCATATTGCCGTCGCCTGCGTGAAACACATTGATGCACGGCAACTCGTAATATCGCGACATTTTGCGCGAAAATGCCAACATTTCGCCGATTTTTCGCCGCGGAACAGTGCCGTCCATGCAATATGAATCGGGTGCCAAATTCGCGGTTGCAGGGAAAACCGCTTTACGCGCTGCCCAAAGTGCCACGCGTTCAATTTCGTTGCGTGAAATTTTGATGTCTTTCGCGCCACTTTGCCAAAACACCGCTTCCATTTTCTGAATTTCTTCGTCCACTTCCGCCGCCATGCCGTCTGACTCACACAATAAAATCGCTTCGGCCTGCTCGTCCAAACCTGCGTTCAAATAATTTTCTACCGCACGCGTTGCCGCGCCATCCATCATTTCCAAACCAGCAGGAATGATGCCAGCGGCAATCACGTTCGCCACCGCGTCGCCTGCTTTACCCATGTCGTCAAAACTGATTTGCATCACGCGTGCGGTTTCGGGTTGCGGCAATAATTTCAGCGTGGCTTCGGTAATCACGCCAAACATGCCTTCCGAACCGATAAACAAAGGCAGCAAATCCAAGCCAGCCACATCGGGCGTGTCGCTACCAAGTTCGGCAATATTGCCGTCTGCCAACACCATGCGGATTTTCAGCACATTGTGCGTGGTCAAACCGTATTTCACGCAATGCAAACCGCCCGAGTTTTGCGCGATGTTGCCGCCGATGGTGCACGCCAGTTGGCTGGACGGGTCGGGCGCGTAAAACAAACCGTGTGCCGCCGCTGCTTCCGACACCGCCAAATTGCGCACGCTGGGCTGAACTTTGGCGGTACGCGCATCGGGATTAAGTGCCAAAATCCGATTAAAACGCGTCATCACCAACAAGATGCCGTCTGCAATCGGCGTGGCACTGCCCGTTAAACCCGTGCCTGCGCCGCGTGCCACCACAGGCAAACCCAAGCGATAACACGTTCGCATAATCACTTGCACCTGCGCTTCGGTTTCGGGCAACACCACCGCCAAAGGCAGTTGCGTGTAACTCGCCATCGCATCGCATTCATAAGGTTTCAGCTGGCTTTCGCGGTGCAAAATCTCAATGCCCGCCCACTCTTTTTCCAAGAGCGCCAGCAAATCCGCGCGTTCTTGTTCAGAAAAACGTGATGTGTGTTGTTGGTTCATGCTTCTCTTCCTGTTTTGCAGACGGCATCTTAACACAATTTTACACCTTGAAAGCACACGCAAAAAGCAGCATAATTCGCTCTCTTTACCACTCGCAAACAAAAGGTTTTTTCATGGCTTCTCAATTAGCAAATGCCATTCGTTTTCTCGCTGCAGATGCAGTGCAACAAGCCAACTCGGGTCACCCAGGTGCGCCGATGGGCATGGCAGACATGGCAGAAGTGTTATGGCGTGGCTTTTTAAACCACAATCCCGCCAACCCAAAATTCCACAATCGCGACCGTTTTGTGTTGTCTAACGGTCATGCGTCTATGCTGATTTACAGCTTGTTGCATTTAACTGGCTACAATGTTTCTATTGATGATTTGAAAAACTTTCGTCAATTCCACAGCAAAACCCCTGGCCACCCAGAATACGGCTACACCGACGGCGTGGAAACCACAACTGGCCCGCTCGGTCAAGGCATTGCCAATGCGGTTGGCATGGCGTTGGCAGAAAAAATCTTGGCAGCTGAGTTTAATAAAGACGGTTTGAACATTGTCGACCATTACACTTATGTGTTCTTGGGAGACGGTTGCTTGATGGAAGGCATTTCTCACGAAGCGGCATCTTTGGCTGGCACTTTGGGTTTGGGCAAATTAGTCGTTTTGTACGACGACAACAATATTTCCATTGACGGCAAAGTAGACGGCTGGTTCACCGAAAACATTCCTGAACGCTTCGCCAGCTACGGTTGGCACGTTGTGCCGAATGTGGACGGACACAATGCCGATGCGATTCGTGCGGCGATTGAAGCGGCACGCGCCAACACCGCGCAACCGTCTATCATTTGTTGTAAAACACTCATCGGCAAAGGCGCGGCCAACAAAGAAGGCAGCCACAAAACCCACGGCGCACCGCTCGGTGCAGACGAAATCGCAGCAACGCGTCAGCATTTGAACTGGAATTACCCTGCGTTTGAAATCCCTGCCGACATTTACGCACAATGGGACGCGCGCGAAAAAGGCGCGAAACTCGAGCAAGAATGGAACGATTTGTTCGCACAATATCAAGCCAAATTCCCACAAGAAGCGGCGGAATTTGTGCGCCGCATGAATGGCGAATTGCCTGCGCATTTTGACGCACATGTGCAGACGGCATTAGCGCAAGTTTGCGAAAAAGGCGAAAAAATCGCAACACGCAAAGCCAGCCAAAACAGCATTGAAATTTTGGCACAAGTGTTGCCAGAGTTTGTGGGCGGTTCGGCGGATTTAACCCCTTCTAACTTAACCGACTGGTCAAACAGCGTATCGATTACGCGTGAAAACGGCGGCAATTATGTGCATTACGGCGTGCGCGAGTTCGGCATGGCAGCGATTATGAACGGCTTGGCTTTGCATGGCGGCGTGAAACCGTTTGGCGCGACTTTCCTCATGTTCAGCGAATACGCCCGCAACGCCTTGCGCATGGCGGCATTGATGAAAATCAACCCGATTTTCGTGTTCACCCACGACTCAATCGGCTTGGGCGAAGACGGCCCAACCCATCAGCCAGTGGAACAAACCGCTACTTTGCGTTTGATTCCAAACATGAATGTGTGGCGACCTTGCGACACCGCGGAAAGTTTGGTGGCGTGGGCAGAAGCAGTCAAAGCGAAAGAAACGCCGTCTACTCTGATTTTCAGCCGCCAAAACTTGCCGTTTATCGCTCGCAGCAGCGAACAGTTGGCACAAATCCAACGCGGCGGCTATGTCTTGTCGGCAAAAGAAAACGCACAAGCCATCATCATCGCAACGGGTTCAGAAGTGGAACTGGCACTCAATGCCCAAAATTTACTTGCCGAACAAGGCATTGCGGTGAATGTGGTGTCTATGCCATCAACCAATGTATTCGACCGCCAAGACGCGGCATACCGCGCCAGCGTGTTGCCGTCTGCACTGCCGAAAATCGCGGTGGAAGCAGGCGTGAGCGATGGTTGGTATAAATATGTGGGTTTGGACGGCGCGGTAGTCGGTTTAGACCGCTTCGGCGAATCCGCCCCAGCCGAGCAATTGTTTGAACACTTTGGCTTCACCGCACAAAACGTTGCCGAAACCGTGAAACGCGTGTTGGCATAAAACGAACGTTTGATAAAGCATCAATAAAACGATGCCGTCTGCGACTGAAAGGAATCCCATAGCAAAGCTATAGGACGATTTTCAGTTGCAGACGGCATTTTTTGTACCAAACATCGCCACTTTCTTACTCAAAAACTTATTCAAAAACCATGTGTTAAACATTGATTTTTTTCTTCAAGTTTTGTAAATTAAACACCGCATCTTCACGCTACAGTCGCGCCGTGCAAGCGCGGCAACACAATAAGCCGAAACAGCCAAGCAACAAGCAAGCTGCAACAATCGGCATTCAAAACAACGAAAATACAAGGAGTTATCATGTCAAACACCCTTCCTTTACACGCTCTTCGTTCCGACATCGACCCCGATGGTTTGCTGGAATATTCGGTGGTGTACACCGACCGCTCGCTCAATCATATGTCGCGCGCATTTGGCGACGTGATGCGTCATTTATCTGCCACGCTCAAACAAATTTACCATGCCGACGCGGTGGCGATTGTGCCAGGTTCTGGCACGTTTGGCATGGAAGCGGTGGCGCGTTTGTTTGCCAGCGACCAAGACACGGTTGTGATTCGCAACGGTTTTTTCAGCTACCGTTGGACGCAAATTTTGGAGCAAGGACGCATCGCTAAAAGCAGCCAAGTGTTTTGTGCCACGCATCAAGGTTCGGGCAAAGAAACGCAATTTTCGCCAGCTGATATTGACGAAGTGTGCGCCTTCATTCGCCAAAACCGCCCTGCCGTGGTGTTTGCGCCACACGTTGAAACCGCTTCGGGCATGATGTTGAGCGATGATTACATCAAATCGCTGGCGGACGCGGTGCACGAAGTCGGCGGCGTGTTGGTGATTGACTGCATTGCTTCGGGCTGTATGTGGTTGAATATGCAGGAATTAGGCATAGACGTTTTGCTGTCTGCGCCACAAAAAGGTTTGTCCAGCACACCATGCGCGGGTTTGGTAATGCTGTCAAAACGCGCCGAAGAATTGGTGAAAAACGGCGAATCGTCTAGCTTTGCGATGGATTTGAAAGCGTGGCTCAACATCATGCAAGCCTACGAAAACGGCACACACGCCTACCACACCACCATGCCAACCGACGGTTTGCGTCAATTATCAAACGCGCTCAAAGAATGCGAAAAAATCGGTTTTGACACGCTCAAGTCCGCCCAAATCGCTTTAAAAGACGGCATCATGCTCGTTTTACAAAGCAAAGGCGTGAACAGCGTTGCCGCCCCACCTTATCAAGCCACGGGCGTGATTGTGTGCCACGCACCGAATGTGGACGTGCACAAAGGCGCGGCGTTTGCCCAAGTCGGCGTGCAAATCGCAGGCGGCGTGCCGCTGAAAGTCGGCGAACCCGACGATTACCAAAGTTTCCGCATCGGCTTGTTTGGTTTAGACAAATTAAGCGATGTTGAAGGCTCAGTTGCCCGCTTCAAACAAGCGTGTGATGTTGTGTTTGCCTAAAATCGCTCGCTCATGCCGCCCGCGGTTCACACCAAACTGCAGACGGCATGATTTTTCTCAATCGCTTTTCAAGCGGCATTCGGTATAATCGCCATTTCGTGAACTTTTAGCCAAATGAAAGAAAGCCGATTATGAATTTCCCACATCGCACCCTGCCCTATACCCGTTTGCGCCGCATGCGTAAAGACGATTTTTCGCGCCGTTTGATGCGTGAACACGATTTGACTGCCGCCGATTTGATTTACCCTGTTTTTGTGTTGGAAGGACACAATCAGGAACAAGACATCGCGTCTATGCCTGGCATCAAACGTCAAAGTTTGGACAAACTGCTGTACACCGCTGAAGATGCGGTCAAACTTGGCATTCCGATGCTGGCGCTGTTTCCCGTGATTACCCAAAACAAAACCGCCGATGCGCGCGAAGCGTTTAATCCTGAAGGGCTGGTGCCGTCTGCAGTGCGAGAGTTGCGTCAGCGTTTTCCCGAACTGGGCATCATGACCGACATCGCGCTCGACCCCTACACTTCACACGGGCAAGACGGTTTAACCGATGAAACAGGTTATGTGTTAAACGATGAAACGATTGAAGTGTTGATTCAGCAGGCATTGTGCCACGCTGACGCGGGCGCGCAAGTGGTTGCTCCGTCTGACATGATGGACGGTCGCATCGGCGCGATTCGCGAAGCTTTGGAAGACGCAGGACACATCCACACGCGGATTATGGCTTACTCGGCGAAATACGCATCGGCGTTTTACGGGCCGTTTCGCGATGCGGTGGGCAGTGCCGCCAATTTGGGCAAAGCCGACAAAAAAACCTATCAGCAAGACCCTGCCAACAGCAATGAAGCGCTGCACGAAGTGGCATTAGACATTCAAGAAGGTGCGGACATGGTGATGGTGAAACCTGGAATGCCTTATTTGGATGTGATTCGCCGTGTGAAAGACGAGTTTGGCGTGCCAACTTTTGCTTACCAAGTGTCGGGCGAATACGCGATGTTGCAAGCGGCGATTCAAAATGGCTGGCTGGACGGCGACAAAGTGATTTTGGAAAGTCTGCTGGCGTTTAAGCGTGCAGGCGCAGACGGCATTTTGACTTACTACGCCCTCCAAGCCGCTCGTTTATTGCAAAAATAAATCAAACCCAAGCAACAAGCACTGTGCAGACGGCATCGTGCTTGTTCTGTCATTAAATTGTCATAAAAATCCCTTATATTCAGCGTTTTCGCCGTTTCAGGAGCAAACCATGCCACAATCTCAACGATTATTGTGTCGCGAACTCAGTCTGTTGGCGTTTAATCGCCGCGTGTTGGCGCAAGCGCAGGACGAGCGCGTGCCGCTGCTCGAGCGTTTGCGTTTTTTGTGCATTGTGTCGTCGAATTTGGACGAGTTTTTTGAAGTGCGCATGGCGTATCTCAAACGCGAACACAAATTGCGTCCGAATATGGAGTTAGACAGCGGTTTAACCCCTGCCCAAACCATCGCTGCTTGTGCCGAAGAAGCACATCGTTTGATTCAAGAACAATACGATTTATTTAATCAACAATTGCAGCCAGCACTTGCCGCCGAAGGCATTCATTTCTACCGCCGCCGCAACTGGACCGCCGAGCAACGCGCGTGGATTGAAGATTATTTTGCACGTGAATTGCAACCGATTTTAACCCCCATCGGTTTAGACCCATCGCATCCGTTTCCACGTCCCGTCAATAAATCGCTGAATTTTGCGGTGGAACTCACAGGCAATGACGCGTTTGGGCGCAACACGGGCATGGCGATTGTGCAAGCGCCGCGCATTTTGCCGCGCGTGGTGAAATTGCCGTCTGCAATTTGCAATGGCGACAATGGTTTCGTGTTTTTGTCGTCGATTTTGCATGAATACGTTTACAAACTCTTTCCAGGTATGCAAATCAAAGGTTGTCATCAATTTCGTTTGACCCGCGACAGCGATTTGACGGTAGACGAAAGCGATTTGAAAAACCTGCGCACCGCGATTCAAAGCGAATTGCACGACCGCGAATACGGCGACGGCGTGCGTTTGGAAGTTGCCGACACCTGCCCTGCCCACATTTACGAATACCTGCTTGGGCATTTCAAATTGCAAGAAAGCGAATTGTATCGCGTCAAAGGGCCTGTGAATTTGGTGCGACTGATGGCGGTGCCTGATATGGTGGAACGCAGCGATTTAAAGTTTCCCAGTCGCGTTGCCAGCTTGCCCAGCAATTTAGGGAAAAACAAATCGATTTTTCGTGCTGCCAGCAAACAAGACATCTTGCTGCATCACCCTTATCAATCGTTTGAACCAGTGGTGCGTTTCATTCGCGAAGCGTCTGTTGACCCTGATGTGGTGGCGATTAAAATGACGATTTACCGCACGGGTGCGACTTCCGAACTCGGTCAAGCCTTGCTCAATGCGGCTTTAGCGGGCAAAGAAGTAACCGTTGTGGTGGAATTGATGGCGCGTTTTGACGAAGCAAATAATGTCAGCTGGGCGCAACAGCTGGAAAACGCAGGGGCGCACGTGGTTTATGGCGTGTTTGGCTACAAAGTTCACGCCAAAATGGCACTGGTTTTGCGTCGCGAAGACGGCAAACTCAAACGCTACGCCCATCTTGGCACAGGCAACTACCACGCTGGCACTTCGCGCATTTACACCGATTTCGGCATCATCAGCACCGATGAAGCGATTACTGAAGACGTGAACAATTTATTCATGGAAATCACGGGCTTAGGGCAAGCACCCAAGCTAAACAAACTCTATCAAAGCCCATTCACGCTGCACAAAATGCTGATTGAACACATTGAACGCGAAGCCGAACACGCGCGTGCAGGCAAAAAAGCCCACATCAAAGCCAAGATGAACTCTCTGATTGAACCGAGCATCATCGAAGCCTTGTATGCCGCCAGTGCCGCAGGTGTGCAAATCGATTTGATTGTGCGCGGAATGTGTGCTTTGCGTCCAGAAGTGGCAGGTTTGTCCGACAATATTCGCGTGCGTTCCATCATCGGTCGCCAGCTGGAGCATTCACGCGTTTATTATTTTTACAACGACGGTGCAGAAAACACCTATATTTCCAGCGCCGACTGGATGGGGCGCAACTTTTTCCGCCGCATTGAAACCTGCACGCCGATTGAATCGCCCACACTCAAACAACGCGTGATTCACGAAGCACTCGACCTTGCCCTTGCCGACAACCGCCAAGCATGGCAAATGAATGGCGACGGCAGCTATCAGCGCGTTGTGATGCCGTCTGCAAACACGGAAAACAGCGAACACGCCGAAATCAGCATGCAAGAAGATTTGTGGCAACTTTATGGCGCGTAAAGCTGTCTAAAATTATCTTTCATACAAAATGCCGCCTGCAGTTTCCCTTCAAACCGCAGGCGGCATCTCGTTTCAAATCAAGCAAAAATCTTTGTTATTCAATATTTTGCACTTGCTCACGCATTTGCTCAATCAACACTTTCAATTCCACCGATGCTTGGGTGCATTCGGCAGCAATCGCCTTGCTGCCCAGCGTGTTGGCTTCGCGATTGAGTTCTTGCATCAAAAAGTCCAAACGTTTGCCCACGCTGCCTTTTTGTTCGGTAACAATGCGGCGCACTTCGGCGATGTGTCCACGCAAACGGCTAAACTCTTCATCTACATCGGCTTTTTGCATATACAAAGCAAATTCTTGTTTCAAGCGGTCTTCGTCAATATTCGCCACCGCTTCCGCCAAACGGGCGCGCGATTTGTCCAAATAGGCTTGCAATAAATGCGGAAACAACTCTTCTAACGCGTCCACAATGCCCGTCATCGCGTCCAAACGTTCCACAATATGCTCTTGTAATTTTTCGCCTTCACGCTGGCGCGCCGCCACAAAATCCGCCAAGGCCTTGTTCAATAATTTTTGCACGGTTTTGGCAAACGCTTCTTCGTCTTCCGCTTGGCTTACCAACACACCAGGAAAACGCAATAATTCCGCCACGCTCAATTTGGCTAAATCTCTGTGTTTGGCACGCAATTTTTTGCTCAAATTCGCCAACTCGTCCGCCAAATCTTGATTGATGTGCAACTCGCTGCTGGCGTTTTCTGCCGTCTGCACTTGCACTTTACATTCCACTTTGCCACGCAAAGTGTCTTTGGCAATCGCTTCGCGCAAAGTCGGTTCTAAATAACGCAAATCTTCGGGCATTTTGAATTGCACGTCCAAAAAACGGTGGTTCACCGAACGAATTTCCACATTGATTCGTTTGCTGCCACAATCCGCCGCTGCGTTGGCGAAACCCGTCATGCTGTGTATGCTCATGTTTTTACTCCGTCTGAAAAAGTGAGTGAAAAGGTGGCAAATCATATCACAAAGGCGCGTGTTATAATCGCCGCTTTTATTGAACAATGGAAAATCAGCCATGACTCACCCGATTCGCACCCAACGCGCCGCCGACAGCCTGCGCCCGATTCGCATCACCCCCAACTTTTTGCCGCACACCGACGGCTCGGTGTTGATTGAATGCGGCAACACCAAAATCATTTGCACCGCAACAGTTGATGACAATGTGCCGCCGTTTTTGCGTGGTAAAAATCAAGGTTGGATAACAGCGGAATACGGCATGTTGCCTGCCTCTACCGCATCGCGTATGCGCCGCGAAGCCGCTGCGGGCAAACAAAGCGGACGCACTCAAGAAATCCAACGCTTAATCGGTCGCGCTTTGCGTGCCGTAGTGAATTTGGAAAAACTGGGCGAGCGTCAAATTTTGATTGATTGCGATGTGATTCAAGCAGACGGTGGCACGCGCACCGCATCGATTACGGGAGCATACGTTGCTTTGGCGATTGCCGTACAAAAATTATTGAACGCCAATATTTTGAGCGAAAACCCTTTAACAGACAGCGTCGCCGCCGTGTCGTGTGGCGTGGTTGCTGGCGTGCCGCTGCTGGATTTGGATTATCCTGAAGATTCGGGTTGCGACAGCGACATCAATATTGTGATGAACGGTTCGGAAAAAATCATTGAAATTCAAGGCACTGCCGAAGGTGCGCCATTTAGTTTTGACGAACTAAATCGTTTGATGCAACTCGGGCAACAAGGCATCGCCGAGTTAAGTCGTTTGCAACAAGAAGCCTTGCAAGCCGCGTTTGCTTGATTTTCTAGGCATAATGCCGTCTGCAGACGGCATCTCTATTTTTGCGAATAAATATGGTCATTTAAATCAAAATTAAGACAAGGCGACAAGCCGAAGACAGCACAAAATAGTACGGCAAGGCGAGACAACGCAGTATTATTTTAAATTTAAATGACTATAAGCTTGTTTTTTCGCTTAAAAACGGTAAAAATACTCGCTTTTCTTAAAACCAAAATTTTTCACTGAAACCTCAAAAACGGAAAGCACGAAAATGGCGTTAATCGTACAAAAATACGGCGGCACATCAGTTGGTTCTGCCGAACGTATCAAAAACGTAGCAAAACGTGTTGCCAAAGCACGCGAACAAGGACATGACGTGGTGGTTGTCGTGTCGGCGATGAGCGGCGAAACCAATCGTTTGGTGGCTTTAGCACACGAAATGCAAGAATTTCCCGACCCACGCGAATTAGACGTGGTGTTGTCTACTGGCGAACAAGTAACCATCGGCTTGTTGGCGATGGCTTTGAAAAACATCGGCGTGCCAGCGAAAAGCTACACAGGCTGGCAAGTGGCGGTGCAAACCGATGATGCCCACACCAAAGCACGCATCGATTCGATTGACGATGCCAAAATGCGTGCCGATTTGGCAGAGGGCAAAGTGGTGATTGTGGCAGGTTTCCAAGGCGTAACCGCCAATGGCGACATTTCTACTTTGGGTCGTGGCGGTTCGGACACCTCGGCGGTTGCTTTGGCGGCGGCTTTGAAAGCGGACGAATGCCAAATTTACACCGATGTGGACGGCGTATACACCACCGACCCACGTGTTGTCCCTGAAGCGCGCCGCATGAACACCATTTCGTTTGAAGAAATGTTGGAGTTGGCGAGTTTGGGTTCAAAAGTTTTACAAATTCGTTCAGTTGAATTTGCGGGCAAATACAAAGTTCGCCTGCGCGTGTTAAGCAGCTTGCAAGAAGGCGGCGATGGCACTTTGATTACCTTTGAAGAGGATGAAAACATGGAAAAAGCCGCAGTACAAGGCATTGCTTTTGATAAAAACCAAGCGCGCATCAATGTGCGCGGTGTGCCTGACAAACCGGGGATTGCTTACCAAATTTTGGGCGCAGTTGCCGATGCCAATATTGAAGTGGACATGATTATTCAAAACGTGGGCGCGGAAGGCACAACCGACTTCTCGTTCACCGTGCCACAAGGCGACTACAAACCAACTTTGGAAATCATGAATGGCTTGAAAGACGCTTTGGGTGCAACCGAAGTGGACGGCGACGATGCTGTTTGTAAAGTGTCGATTGTGGGTGTGGGCATGCGTTCACACGCTGGCGTGGCGGCGCAAATGTTCCGCACTTTGGCTGAAGAAGGCATCAATATTCAGATGATTTCTACTTCTGAAATCAAAGTTTCGGTGTTGGTAGACGAAAAATATTTGGAACTGGCAACCCGAGCTTTGCACAAAGCATTTGAATTAGACAAAGCCTAATCGCTTGTTTCTCAATAAAAAGATGCCGTCTGCGAAATAAAACCGCAGACGGTATTTTGTTTTGTTTACAGAATATTCAATAACTTGGTAAGCCCAAATATCCAAATGGCTCGCAAAAATTTGACAAAGCAAACAGCTAACTTTCAAACCGTTTTTCAAACCGATTAGCCCAACCGTTCGCCCTGCCCAGTCATTTTGTCATCACGAAGCGCAGCCGCAACTACCTCCACCACAACCGCCAACCGCTTCAGTTTCCAACGCCATTTCTTCGTTTTCCGCCTGATATTGCAAAGGATACAAATCCAGTTTTTCCATCAGTACGCGGTCGCCGTCTTCTTCGGGGTTTTCGGTTGTCAGCAATTTATCGCCGTAGAAAATCGAATTTGCACCCGCCATAAAACACATCGCCTGCATCGCTTCGGGCATATTGCTGCGTCCTGCGCTCAAGCGCACATAGCTTTTCGGCATCGTGATGCGCGCCACCGCAATCGTGCGCACAAATTCCGTCCAATCCAAATCTTCCGCGTCCGCCAAAGGCGTGCCTTCCACTTTAACCAATTGATTAATCGGCACACTTTCAGGCTGCGGGTCTAAGTTTGCCAAACTGGCAATCAAACCAGCGCGCTCTGGACGCGTTTCGTTCATGCCAACAATGCCACCGCAACACACTTTCAAACCCGCATTGCGCACCTTGCCCAGCGTGTCCATACGGTCTTCATGTTGGCGCGTGTGAATGATGTCGTTGTAGCGTTCAGGGTCGGTGTCCAAATTATGATTGTAGTAATCCAAACCTGCGTTTTTCAAATCTTCCGCCATACCCTCTTCCAGCATGCCAAACGTGCCACAGGTTTCCAAACCCAAACCTTTTACCGCCTTGATGATTTCCGACACGGTTTCCACATCTTTAGGTTTCGGGCCACGCCACGCCGCGCCCATGCAAAAACGACTTGCACCGCGCGATTTGGCGATTTTCGCCTTATTCACGATTTCGTCCACATCCATCATGCGCTCTTTTTCCAAACCCGTGTTGTAGTGCGCCGACTGCGGACAATATTCGCAATCTTCTGGACAGCCGCCCGTTTTAATCGACAACAAAGTAGAAAGCTGGATTTCGCGTGGGTCAAAATGTTCGCGATGCACCTGCGCAGCGCGGTAAACCAAATCCAAAAAAGGCAATTCAAACAATTCTTCCACTTGGCATTTGCGCCAATATTGAGCGGTTTGATGCGGTTTGCGCTCGGTTTTGCGGCGCAAAGCAATCGGCGATACAGTCATAATGTTCCTTCCAAGTTTGCAACGACTCAATGTCGCTGACAGGCACACCCAATCACAATGAAAAGACAAGCCTTTGTTATCAAAGAAAATCAAAAATAAAACCATGCCGTCTGCAACCGAAAAACGTTCCACTGGCGAAGCCACAAGAACGGTTTCATCTGCAGACGGCAGCCAAACAAGCGAGAGTTTAAGGGATTTCAAACAGGCAAGCAAACGTTTTACAGTTACCGTATTTGCCCAAACATTTTGCCAAGTTTTCCCAGCCAAACTCCAGCACAAAAAAATCCCACCTGCTTTCAGATGGGATTTCATTTTAACGTTTAAACATTAAGTCTAAAACGCGACCAAATTAACGCCATTGATAGCCGATACCAGCACCAACATTGATGTCGCCTTGAGTGTTCGCACCCAATTTAGCTTTAACAATCCAGTTGCCGCCATCGCTCATCTTCGATACGCCAATCGCCATTGCGCTTTGACCTTTGTAGTGACCTGCTGCAACGCCAACCATAGACGCACCAGCGATGGTTACTTGTGGAATGTTAGACATCGCAGTCGCACCAGCAACAGCGCCACGCAAGTCTTTGTCCACTTGACCGATGCGGTCATCTAAACGGTTGATGTTGTTGTAAACATCGCCAAAGTTGTTATTAACAGTGTTTTGGAAGTTATGCAACTGAGCACCGTTAATCGCATCTGTTGATGTTGCAGAGATTTCGCCATTTGC